>NZ_JAYXIH010000057.1:0-20167 GCF_036016755.1 Aurantimonas sp. A3-2-R12
ATAAGCTCAAGCTCGTGAAGCGGCAGATGTACGGTCGAGCCAAGATCGACCTGCTCGAAGCCCGGCTGCTCGGCGCCGCATGATCGTCATCGAAAATGCGTCAGATCCATTCTTGCAAGCGATTTTACACACCAGGCTCGCTGGGATGCCGCAGATGGCGAGTTGGGATACTCCGTCGCCAAAGAGGCCGAAGAGGCCGCAGCCTTCCGCGAACAACAGCTGGTCGATGCGCTGATGAGTGCATCTGCCACATCACTTGCCGGCGTTGCGGGCAAGCTCGATGCCATCTTACGCGAGGGAGAAAGCTCTGCTGAATCTCCGGAGTTCCCATGGCCTTTTCTCCGTTCGGCGCTTGTCGACCTCGTGCGCCTCGCCCAAAAAGCTCAGCCAGATCGATTTGTGCCGGGCTCCGATCGCATTGCGTTGTTGTCAGGTAGGAGCGCCCGTCGAGACTGAACTCACATTGTGGATAAGCGTATGTTGGCAGAGACCCGCGAGATGATCACCGCATGGAGGGAAGACTACAACTGGACTGTTGGGGTGGATGCCCTCTTCTGGCCGGCATCGTAAGGTATCAGCGCAGCGCCGTGGTGGCGCTTGCGAGGGAGGAGCCCAGTATGCATCCGGCGAGAGCCGTGGGGGTCAGTTGATCCGGATTCGGCTTTTGGCGAAGGCGGCTTTGCCGATGGTCCGTCGGCGGGCGAGTTTGGCGACACGTTTTTGAACGGCGTCAGCGTCGAGGGTTTTGGGATCGAACGAACCGCCCGACCATCGCATCAGATCGTCGTGTTCTTCGTGATCCGGGTCGGCGATCGTGACGAGGAAGAGCTCGAAGCCTGGAAGGCCACTGACGTCCTCGGGTGGCGCACGATGTTCACCCTCAACGACGCGCGGGTATTCGGTGGCGGGTTCGGCTTCGCCGATCTGCTCGAAATCCGCGAGTTCACGCGGGGGATGCGCGACATCACCGGCAATCTGCCGTCGCATCCCGGCGTCTTTCCCGATTACGCCGCGCCGGTGGTGCGTAACGCCGACGGCGAGCGCGAGTTGACGATGATGCGCTGGGGCATGCCGTCGCCGCAGTTCGTCCTGAAGTGCCGCAAGGCCGACAGCGGCGTCACCAACGTCCGCAACGTGAAGTCGCCGCATTGGCGCCGCTGGCTGGGGTCGGCGTATCGCTGCGTGGTGCCCTTCACCAGCTTTTCCGAATATGAGACGGGGAGGGCGGCAAGAAAGTGCCGGTCTGGCTCCCTCTCGACGAGACACGGCCCCTGGCGGTCTTCGCTGGCATCTGGACGAACTGGACATCGACGCGGAAGATCAAGGAAGGCGAGTTGACCGCCGACCTCTACGCCTTTCTTACCTGCGAGCCCGACGTGGAAGTCGGTGCGGTGCATCCGAAGGCGATGCCGGTAATCCTCACCGAGCCCGACGAAATCGACGTCTGGATGCGGGCGGCGTGGCACGAGGCGGCGGCGTTGCAGCGGCTGCTGCCGAACGGGGCACTGCAGATTGTTGCGAAGGGCGAGCGGAAGGACGGGGAGGGCCCCAGACAATTGAGAGCGACTAGACCGCACTCTAGCCGGCCACCTGGATGGTAAAGGGAACAATCAGGAGAACGGCGCCAACGATCATCGATACAATGATGGTGATGCCGATATCATCCCTGATCATGTCATCCCCCAGTCTCCGCACTTGCAGAGTGGGGCAGGGAATCGACGAACGCCAGTCACTCATTGTTGCCAAGCTGTTATCAATGCCATGTCCGGCTGGTGGCAGCGGCACGAAAAGCCCCCGTTCAGGTGCCCAGCCAATCCGGAGATTCGTGACGAGTGGTCGCAAAGGCAGTAATGCGCCTATTCCGTTGAAAAACTCGGCTGTTGAACGGAAGGCTCGGTGGTGATTCACTCCTGTAGATGGACAGGAGGCGAAAGCGATGATGGGATCTCGGCAAGTTGATCAGGCATCGCTGTTCTACGAGTTTTCGCTCGAGCGGCATGTGCCGGGAAGCCATCTTCTTCGCTCGATCGACCGGTTCGTCGACCTGTCCGGTCTGCGGCGGGAGTTGTCGCCCTTCTACAGCACGACCGGGCGGCCCTCCGTCGATCCAGAGCTGATGCTGCGGATGCTGATCGTTGGCTACTGCTTCGGCATCCGCTCGGAACGACGGCTGTGCGACGAGGTGCATTTGAACCTTGCCTACCGCTGGTTCTGCCGGCTTGGGCTCAATGGCGACGTTCCCGATCACTCGACCTTCTCGAAGAACCGACACGGCCGTTTCCGCGACAGCGATCTGCTGCGGCGCTTGTTCGAGACGGTGTTGGGACGCTGCATTGAGGAGGGCCTCGTCGGCGGCGAAGGCTTCGCCGTCGACGGCAGCCTGATCAAAGCAGATGCCAGTCGACAGAAGGGCGTTGAGGCATCCGACTGGTCGACGGGGATGAAGCCGCGTCGTGCCGTCGAGGAGTATCTCGCCGTCCTTGACGATGCGGCTTTCGGCGCGGCGACGCCAGTGGAACCGAAGTTCGTTTCCCTCGTCGATCCGGCGGCCCGCTGGACCGGCGCCGATGGTGGGCTTGCCTACTTCGCCTACGAGACGAACTACCTGATCGACCTCGACCATGCGATCATCGTGGACGTCGAGCCAACGACGGCGATCCGCCAGGCCGAAGTCGCGGCGGCCAAACGGATGATCGAGGGTACAAGAGAGCGCTTCGACCTGTATCCGGCCCGCCTTGCGGCCGACACCGGCTATGGTTCGGCAGGCATGCTCGGATGGCTGGTCTATGACCAAGGCATCGAGCCGCATGTCAGCGTCTTCGACAAATCGGCGCGACGGGACGGCACCTTCGAACGCGGCGCCTTCACCTACGATCGCGAGGGCGACGTCTACTTCTGCCCGGCGGGCAAGATGCTGACCACGAAGGGCACCCTGGTCAACGACGGCGCCACGCTTCTCTACCGGGCGAGCAAGTTCGACTGCGAAGCCTGCGACCTGAAGGAAAGATGCACGCCGCGCGAGCCGGCCCGAAAGGTGCCGCGCTCGATCTTCGAAGGGGCTCGCGACATGGCGCGGGACATCATGAACAGCGAAGAAGGCCGCGCCTCCAAGCGGCAGAGGAAGAAGGTAGAGATGCTGTTTGCCCATCTCAAGCGGATCCTGAAGCTGGACCGGTTGCGACTACGAGGGCCATGCGGGGCCCGAGACGAGTTCCACCTCGCAGCCACCGCCCAGAACCTAAGGAAAATGGCAAAGCTGATCCCCATGCCCGAGCCGAAACCCACATAGAGCAGAGGACAGGACGGATCGTCCGCAGCCTCTCGCCCCATCCGTCGCGGGCATCTCCCGTCTCAATGTCGAGTTCTTCAACAGAATACGCCCAATGCCGCCGTTCAGCTCGTCGGGGGCAATCCTAGAAGCGGACATCCAATCAGGTGGGGCGCGCCGCTAACCTATCCGACAGTTTGCAGTTAGACCCGATTGCGTCAGATAATCGTCGTCATTTATCGACATCGTCGAAGATTGAGCGCTTTGCGGCGGCTTCGGTCGGGGACGGCTGCTCCTCCTTCTTCTGCGTCACGATGTGCGTCCAGTCCGTATCGTCGTCGGTCTCCTCGTCGCGCTCCCTCTTGCGCTCTTCAAGCGCTTCGATTGCGCGCTTTACCTGATCTCGCGCATCCCCGATCAAGCTGGCCGCGTCGTCATCCAGATCGACACCCATCTCTTCGACACATTCGAGAGCACCGAGCAATTTCTTGAAGTGGCTGTCCGGTTCCTCGTCCAGGTCGGCATCCGCAGCGACCTCGTCGATTTTCTCCTCAAGGGCCGGCAATAGGATTGTTCGCAGCGCCAGGCCGAGACCGACGAGACGAATCGGCGGTAGGAGCGCGAGCATCTCCTCGTCGGCGAAGAAGGACGTATCGAGGTTGGACAGCGCAACGGATTCGAGTCTGTCGGCCGCCTCGCTCCGCAAGCCATCCGGCAGCAGACCGAATTGATGGGCGCGGGCGTAGGCGTGAAAACGGGGGTCGTTGGCAAGAGGATTTGTCTGCCAACAGAACCGCTGGAGCAGGTCCGGAAACTGTCCGATCACTTTGGTGAAGACCGCATCGCTGGCCCGGTAGGACAGGAAGTGAAAGAGCATCCAGTTGCGATGCGTCTCATCGGGCGTGCGGCTGAGCCGGGCGACCAGCGCGTCGTCGAGCGCGGACGGAATCGCGAGGGCGTCGCGAATGAGCGGCGAACCCTCGCAGGTGAAGCTGCCGAGGATCGTGTCGATTGGTGCGCCGCGGATGAGCGCCGCCATCATGTGCGGCTTTTGCCGCAGAATCTCCGTCAAGGCGTCCGAGATCGTCGGATGCGCGAAGGTCCATCTGGCGCCAGACAGTTTGAGGAACGAGCCCTTCAACTCGGCAAAGCAGTCCTGGATCTTGGCGAGAGTGAAACCGGTCAGTTCCGCAACCGCCTGGGCGGCGCCGGCATCATGATCGTTCGGATCGAAGCCGGCCTGATGGACGTAGACAAGGTAGAGCGCGGCTTGGAGCTGCTCGTCAAGAGCGCTGACCGTGTCGATAAGGTGCTCGGTCGGCTCCTCCATGAAACGCACGAGCGAACTTTCGCGGGGCGCCAGTCCCTTGGTGAAGTTCGGATCGCCAAGCCGTTCGGCGATTCCAGGGAGGAAATCGTCGACGGCGGCGACAGCCGCGAGGTGCGGCTTGACGCTCGAACGCCAGCTCTGGCTCTGCTCGCCGAAATTGATGTGATTGTAGAGGATCTGCGCCTTCTCTCCGAAGATCAGCTCACCGACGTCAACTACGGCGCTGCCGTCGGCGAATTGCGCAAGATTGCGCTGCCCCAGCCGACGGCGCGCAGCCTCATAGATATGCTTGCGCGAGGTCAGCAGGAAGCGATTGCCGTGCTTGATCGCCGCGCGCAGCTTCGAGAAAGCCGACGCCCAGTCCTGCACGTAGTCGTCGCGCAGTACGTTCGAGCCGAACGCGTCGTCGATCCAGAAGAAGCGGCCGGGATCGTTGGGGTTCCAGCCTGCCTCGAAATCGCGCGGGCTGGTCAGAGCAAGGACGGTATTGTCCGGATTCTCCGAAGCGATCGTCGAAACGATGGCGCCGATCGCCGACTTGCCGCTCGCTGGATTGCCGAGCAGGAGCACCACGCCATGTTCCGAGATGGCGTTGACCGCGTCGCGATGTGCCCGCGTCGGAACATAGGTGCGAAGCTTCGGAATCCAGCTGTCGAGTAGCGCCCGGCTCTGTTCGCTCAGCCGCTCGTCGACGATCGAGGTCAAATCCCCTAGGCCATAGACCTGCGGGACGAGGGCGCGCAGGCGTGCGCTGCTCCTGATGACCCGGACGATGTATTGGCGGCCCAGGATGTGCGGCTTGCGCACACCGAGTTCACGCAGCTTGGCGCGCATGGCGGCCGCGACCGGCGCATCCACACTCATGCTGGTCATGAAGGCGTAGGTGTCCGCCTGGCCGGCTTTGACGAGTTCCTCGACGTTACCGATCTCGGCGGAGAGGTGGCCGACCTTGAGAGCTTTTCCGGCATCCGATGTATGCTTGCACTGGATCGTGCCGATGGGTTGCTCGTTGCTTGGCGAAGGGATGAGAAATACCGCGTCCTGACCGCCGTCCTGCGCCTCGCGAAATATTTCCACGGGACGACCAAGAACCACTTCGCAAATTTGCGAGCAGAGATCCTGGAAGGCGCGCCAACCGATCGTATGAAGCGCAAGGTCGCTCCACGGGCCGTGCGCGCAACGCACATTCGTCATCCCAGTTTCGATCTGGCCGCCCTCGATTGTCACGCCGCCACGGCGCAATAGATGGCGCGCAGTCGCGACATTTCATGCATTCCCGGGATGTTTGCCCGCGGCTTCGGCTGCTTCTGCTTGCGCCACAGGCGGCCTAAGCGCGAACTGGGTCTCGCATTTTTCATGCGCGCACACCGGCTTCTTCAAGCCGAACGGCCGCTGATATTTGGTGCGACCGCACACGCATTCGAATTGCTGACGAAACGCCTTGAACTCGTCCCACCGCGTTTGCTCGTCCCCGATCGAGCCGTCGCCATAGGGCTCGTCCTGAAAGTGGCTTCCGAAATTCTCAACGTCGCCCTTGATCAGACTGGTGATGAAGCGGTTGTTCACGCCCGGCACCTCGGCAGGGGTCAGCTTGAGGTCGCTGAGGAAGCCGCCAATCGCCGAGGCCAGCTCGGCACGCTCGTAGGAATAGGCCCTTTCGAGTTGGCGGATGCGGACATTGACGCCGAAACCGCGGGCGATGCCCAGCAGCCATTCCTCCTCGGCCTGACGCATCTCATTGGCGGCGGGTTCCCCCTTCGCCCAGCGGTCGGCGATCATCTCATCGGTGACCTTGTGGTCGGCGAAGCGCGGCCCGAACGCCGGGTCCAGTCCGATGATGCGGGTGAACTGCCATTCCTTCGCGGTGAGCTGGTCCTTCAGATGATTAAAGAAACGCTCGTCATGGGTGACGAGGATGATCTGGCAGTCGGTGAACATCTTCGCGAGCAGCGCACCGATCGCACGGCGGTGATCTGCATCATAGGATGTGACGACATCGTCCAGCGCGATCAACGGTGCGGCACCGTTGAATTTCTTGATTGCCGCGAGACGCAGCGCGAGCGCGACCGAATGGATCTGGGAGTCGCTGAGGTAGCCGCCGGGCGCAACGCTCGGACGGTTGTCCGCGAAATCGATCACCAGCTGCATGCGCTGCTGGTTGGTGTCGTCCTCGCCGGGCAGTTCCAGCCGGATCGGCTTGGCATTGGCGCCTTGGATCTCCTTGTAGATGTCGTTCATCGGCGCCTGGAGCGTGTTGAGCAGCGATTGGACCTTTTCTCGGATCTTGCCAGAGACGAGCGTGGCCTGCGCGACGAGCGCTTCGTGCAGCGCGGTCAGCTCCTCAGTGGTGCGCGTTGCCAGCGCCACATCCTTTTGAAGCTTCAGCAGCCGATCAATGCTGGCCTTGGCCTTGACCCAGGTATGCTCGCCTTGCTTCGCCGCGATGTCTGCGATCTCTTGGTCGAAATCGGCGAGGCAGATCTCCAGCGCGGCGACAATGGCGGCGGAATCGGGCGCATTGGCGGCCGGCCATTCGGCAACGCCGGCCTGGTAGGCGATGAGCGCGGTCTTGAACGCGTCGCCATCATCGTCGGGCAGATGCTCGATCATGGCGGGAAGACGCGCCGCGAGCCGGTTGTGCGCCTGGGTAGCGGCAGTCTCGGCGTCGTCCAGCGCGGTCTTCGCGCCATTGTAGCTTTGCAGATCCTCTAGATGGGTCTGCAGCAGATCGCGGATCGCGGGCACGCTCCCGGCAGCGGTGTCGCCGATCGCCGTGGCGCAGACCGGGCATGCGTTCGGCGCGGTCGCGTCGTCGGCAAACAGCTTCTCGGCTTCTTTCCACACCGATCGGAAAACAGTGCCGGCCGCCTTGTCGCGCTCATCGGCCTCAGTGGCCTTAGCATCAGCCTGAGCGGCCAGCGCCTTGTCGAACGCCGCGATGGCGCCGGAAAATTCGGCGTCGCCACCGTCCTCGGGGATGGTCTTTTGCCACAGCGCCACGACCGAATTGCGGATCTGTTTGAGGCCGGCGAGCCCGACCCGCTTCTCCTCCGCCTCGACACGCTTGCCGACCTCGACATAGCCCTGGTCTTCGGCGACGAGCGCTGTGAGCGTCAACCCGGGATCAAGGGGCGCGATAACGCTCGCATTGATGAAGCCGAGCACGGCCGCGTCGTCCCAGGCCTGAACGGCCTGGGCGGTTTCGGCCCTTAGAAGGTCGGCAAGGCTAATCTGTTCGCTGGCGCTCTCGGCAGCGGCCTTCACATCGCGGCGCAGGAGGCGGAGGTTCTTCTGTACTTCCACCAGCGGTGACAGCTGGAGCCAGCCTGCCACGTCGCTGTAGCGATTCTCAGGACTATGCGTTTCGACGAAGGTGCGCAGCGTGTAGCCGCGGATGATCGGCGAAACGACGAAACCGGCCTTCATCGCGGTCGCGGCCGCGTGGATCGGGCGCGGGTTGCCTACGGCGGTGCGGCTGCCCTCGGCCGTCGTTTTGCCGGTGATCGTCGTGAATTTGACCACTGGCGCAATGCCCGCCGCCTGCGCGCCATTGTGCGCGAGTGCGGGCGGTCCGGCTTGGTTGTTCAGGGTTCGCAGCCCGAGCCGTTCGAGCGTGCCATGTTCGGAGAAGAGAAATTCTAGCGCGTCGATGACGCTCGACTTGCCCAAGCCGTTCGGCGCGGAAATTGCCAAGCAGGGCTTTTTGCTGAGATCGAAAGTCTTGGGCTGAAGATAGGCGCGGAAGCCTTCGAGCGTCAGTGTGAAGAACAGCGTCGGGTCAGCCATTGGCATTCTCCCCGACGGGGGCAGCGCGCTTCGACGCGATCGCAACGATCGCCGATTTTGCATTGGCCACGGCATTGGCATGGGGCGTGACCGTCAGCAGATGATCGGTGAGAGCGGCGGCGAGATCGGTATCAACACCGTGTGACGCCTTGAGCGTCTCTGAAAGGTTAGCGAGGAATACTTCGGGCGTATCCGCATTTTCGGCCTGCGGCGCGGCCAGTGCCGCCAGCATGTCGAGAGCCGCTGCTTCTTCCGGTGCCGCCGTTTCGTCCTGTCCCATCATTCCCCCTATTATCGTCCCTCTTCCAAGAACCATCGACGGTGACGACGTAGCGATGCCGCCCATATCAGATGGCTTGGGCGACATGGCTGCAGGCTTTGGTTGTTCCCCCTCAATCAATGTGAAACCGGAGAGCACAAGCGTCAATGGTCGAAGGTGGCTTCTTCCGGGCACTCTCCTTGTTTGATTGTTCGAAGCCGGCCGGAACGAAAGTCTACTTTCCCACTGCTGGCGCTTGAAAACGGAAGGTCGGTAAACGACCAATCTATGGATGATGGACCAATGTCGGCTTTTATGGAGAAGAAACCGATGAATGAACGTCGTGGAAGGGTCGTGAGCGCCACTCACCGTAGGTGCCCCTCGAACGGCAGCTTCCCCGTACGGCGCACGCGTTAGCTGCCAGACCGCTGTCTTGAAGGGTTTCGGGCGCCGCGAGGCGTACGAAAGTCGCCGAAGAACGAACCCGCGGGATGTCGGTCATTGAGTTATGGTGTTTTCGGCTGACGGCTGTGCCGGGACAAGGTACGGCCGCGACCGATTGACATTGATTTCGTGCTGCGGCGCCTGCGTTGTCGACGTGACGCGGGTGGTGGGAAAGCTGGCGAGCGCACGATGGTCGCGCTTTGGAAGCCGACACCGGCGGTCGGCACGCGGATGCCTGTGGCCTGAAACGCGCCGTCTCGGGCGGCTGATCGTACAGTGCCATGTCGGATCATGGCGAAGGCTCCCGGTTCGGTGATGGGCGAGATGGCGGTCCGCGGGGCTGTCGCCAGCGCAGGAAGATCCCGACAATGGTCATACGTCCACCGCAGCAGGGGCAAGGTGGGCGAATGTCGGGCGGCTTCGAGACTTCCGGTTCGTCGACCGTAGGCTGTGGCGGAGGCGGAGCACCGAGGAGTTCGCGTATCCGCTCGATGCCGGCTTTGCGGTCAGGACCTGTCAGGAACCCGTAATGTCGGATGCGATGAAAGCCCCGTGGCAGGACGTGAAGGAGGAAGCGGCGGATGAACTCGCCGGCTTCGAGCGTCAGCGTCCTGTGCCGGGCGGAACCTTCCTGGCGGTAGTCTTTGACGCGGAAGGTGACGTTCGCCTTGTCGAAGGCGAGGATGCGCCGCGAGGAGATGGCGACGCGGTGGGTGTAGCGGGACAGGTAGGCGAGAACGGCCTTCGGCCCGGCGAAGGGGGGCTTGGCATAGACGACCCAACGCTTCTTTCGCACCGGGGCGAGGTGGCGGGCGAAGGCTTGTGGCTTGGCGAGATGGGCCAATGCGCCGAAGAAGGCGAGCCGACCCTCCTCGTGGAGCGCGGCGAGGTCTGCGAGGAAGAGACGGCGGAACAGCGCGCCGAGAACCCGCACCGGCAGGAGGAATGCGGGACGCGAAGCGATCCAGCGTGATCCATCCGGCGACAGCCCGCCGCCGGGCACGATCATGTGGACATGCGGATGGTGGGTCATCGCCGAGCCCCATGTGTGAAGCACGGCGGTGAGGCCGATGCGGGCGCCGAGGTGCTTGGGGTCGGCAGCAATCGTCGTCATCGTGCGCGAAGCGGCACGGAACAGGAGGTCGTAGACCATCCTCTTGTTCTGGAAGGCGATGACGGCGATCTCGGCGGGCAGCGTGAAGACGACGTGGAAGTATCCGGCCGGCAGAAGGTCGGCCTCGCGTGCGGCCAGCCATTCCCGCGCCGCGGCGCCCTGGCAGCGTGGGCAGTGCCGGTTGCGGCAGGAGTTGTAGGAAATGCGCAGATGACCACAGTCGTCGCAGCCTTCGACATGGCCGCCGAGCGCCGCGGTGCGGCAGTTCTCGATCGCCGACATGACCTTCAATTCGGCCAGGCTCAGGTGTCCGGCCCGGGCGGCGCGATAGGCGGACCCGGCGGCGTGGAAGATGTCGGCGACCGCGATCGAGGTCCGCATCGCCTCAGCGGGGTTCAGCCCTTTCGCTTTGGAACAGGGCTAGCCTGTCGAGCGGGCTGACGACGGTACGCACCGTGCGTGTGGCGACCTTGGCGTAGAGCGCCGTCGTGTCGAGCTTGGCGTGGCCGAGCAGTACCTGGATCACGCGGATGTCGACACCGTCTTCCAAGAGATGGGTCGCGAAGGAATGGCGCAGCGTATGCGGCCCGACCCTCTTCTGGATATCGGCCGCCCGCGCCGCCTCCACCACGACGCGGTGCAGTTGCCGGGTTGAGATCGGTCGCGCCCAGTTCTGGCCAGGGAACAGCCAGCCCCCTCGATGGAGTACGCCTTGTGCCCGTCCCCCGACCCACCACTGTCGCAGCAAGGCCAGGAGATCGGCGGACAGCATGGCGTTGCGATCGCGCCCACCCTTGCCGCGCTCGATCCGCAGAAGCATGCGAGTGGAGTCGACGTCGCCGACCTTCAAAGCCGCGACCTCGGCGACGCGAAGTCCTGCGCCATAGGCGACCGACAGGGCGGCCAGATGCTTCAAGCAGACCGTTGCGCTCAGCAGGCGGCGCACTTCGTCCGGGCTCAGGACGTCGGGCAGGCTCCGGGCATAGCGCAGCCGCACCAGCTTGCGGGCGAGATCGGGCCGGTCAATCGTATGGACGAAGAAGAAGCGCAGCGCCGAGACGATGGCGTTCATCGTCGGCACGCCGAGACCGGCCTCCTGCTGGGCGACCTGGAACCGGCGCAGGTCCTCCACGCTCGCCGTGTCGGGCGCTCGACCGAGAAACGACGCCAGGCGGCCGATGTCGCGGATGTAGTTGCGCTGCGTCTCGCGAGAGAAACGCCGCATGGTCATGTCGTCAATCAAGCGCTGGCGCAGCGGGCTGAGCGGTGCGGCGGAAACGGGAAAGGTCGTCATGGGAAGGCTCCATCAGGTGAAGGGAGCCAGGATCGTCCGCCCGTGCCAGGCGACGCTCAATCAGAACATGACGCTCGTATCAGTCCGCGAACGGCGAGGCCGCCGCCCATCCCGCGCGAGCGGGTTCGTTCTTCGGCCCGAAACCAACGTCCTAGGACGCTTCAAAGACGTCTTTTCGAAGTCACGCTTGGAGATAGGTTACTTTAGTTCCCAGAGGACATTTGACCAAGACGACTGAAGCTCGGTCTCCCGCACCCCGACGATTACCTCGTGGTTTTTCGCGTGGCGTTTCGAATCGAAACGCTTCAGGAGAAGCTGCTCGGGCGCGATGCAGCCGCAGCCATGTCGCGAATCTTGTGTCGAACCCGGCCCTGGCTGTGCCAACAAACGCGATTGGAGTTCGAGAGAGCTCGCCGTCCAATAATCTCTCCAAATCCGCGAGGGACGATCTGTCGCTAACTCGCAGAAAATGCAGGAATTTAGAATTCCGTACTATTCGGGCGCAGTGCAGAGCTTTGGAGAAAATCCGGCGAAGAGAGAGCGAGATAGGGTCTCTCGGCCGATATGCAGTCAAGAGCTTGAACCGGTGAAGGCCGCAGGGCAGGGGGCCGTGCTCAGTCCACTATCTGACCGGAGGATGTTCGCTGAGGGGATAATGGCGGAGGGGATGGGCCTGAAAGACAACCTTCTCCACCATAAGTGTATGATATAAAACCATATTATGTTTAAGCACCCTCCATCCGAGAGCGCATCACCGGCGCGTATCTCTCACTCCCATACCGCCATCGCGAGATCCGGCCAGGAAGTGAGGGCCGTAGAAAACGGGTTACCCTGCAAGCGGCCAGATTAGCGGGATAACAAGCACGGTCACTGCACCGATGATGATGTTCATTGGCACACCGATCCTGACGAAATCGAGAAACCGATAGCCCCCGGCGCTGTAGACCAGCGTGTTGGTCTGGTACCCGATTGGCGTCGCGAAGCTCGCGCTTGCGCCGAACATCACTGCGACGACGAAGGGACGTGGATCAAGGCCGAGCTGCAGCGCGACGCCCGCAGCGATGGGCGCCATGAGAACCGCGACAGCGTTGTTGGTCACCAACTCTGTCAGGATCGAAGTCAGAGCATACACGAGGACGAGCGCGACGATCGGTCGTGCAGTGGCGAGCAGCGGCGAAACGCCATTGACGATCAGCGTCAGAGCTCCGGACTGCTCCAGCGCACTTCCCAAAGTCAGCATGGATACGATCAACAGCAGCAGGCGACCGTCGATAGAGCCGATCCCCTCGTCCGCGTCGATACACTTCGTCAGGAATACGATGGCAACCCCCACCAGGGCTAGCGTCAGGATTGGTGCGACGTTCAACGCAGCCAGCACTACCACGGCCGCCATGGTTGCGATGGCGATAGGTGCCTTCGACCGGCGGAAGGCGCGCGAGGTGACTGGCGACAGCATGATCAGGCGTTCCTCGTCGACCAGGCGGGCAATGTCGTCGGTGTTTCCCTCCAGCAAAAGGGTGTCGCCGACAGCTAGGCGCATAATCGCAAAGCGCATGTCTTGCGCCGTACCGTTCCGGTGCAACGCCATCGGATAGACACCGAAGCGCCGCCGCCAATGCAGGCGGCCGATCATTCTGTGGAGCGCCCGCGTGTTTGGCCCGACCATCACCTCGACCACGGATGTGCGCCGGGCCGTGGACGGCTCCGTGCCCGAGATCGCCTTGCCCGCCACCGCGCCGTCGCGGAACCCCATCAGTTCCGCCTCTCGGGTTGCCAATACAACGCTGTCGCCAGCCTGAAGGGCGGTTTCATCCAGCGTCAGACGATAGGAGACATCTCCGCGAACCAGATCCACCACCCGGCTGCCTCCGGTTCGGAAAGCCGCGATCCTGGAGGGCGGCGTGCCGATCAGTGGCGATCCGGCTGGAATGAACATTTCGACCAGCCATCTGCGCTGGTCCCGATCGGACAGGCTGGAACCCACAGTCTGGCGCACCGGCAGCATGCGCGGTGCCGCAATGGCAAGGAAGGCCGCACCCGCCGCTGCCACGACGATTCCCACAGGGGCGATCTCGAAGATGCCGAATGGTGTCATACCAAGATCCCGGGCGACCCCATCGACCAGAAGATTTGTCGATGTCCCGATGAGCGAACAGGTTCCGCCAAGGATGACCATGTAGGACAAGGGGATCAGCAGGTGGGAGGCCGCTACCTTCATCTCGCGCGCCAGTGTCATGACGACCGGGATCAGCACCATGACGACCGGCGTGTTGTTCATGAAGGCCGAAGCAACGGCCGCAGACGCGAAGAACAGGCCAATGGTCAGCCTCGGATAGGTTGACGAGTATTGACCCAAGATGCCGCTGACAGATTCAAGAACGCCTGTCCTCACCAATGCCGCACTGAGCACGAACATCGCGCCGATCGTCGCGGGTGCCGGGTTGGCGAGCGATGCAAGGATGTCGTCAGGTCCGACAAGCCCGATCGCGAGGGCCGCAACGGCGCCGCAGAACGCAACGATCTCCGGCGGCTGGATTTCCAGCGCGAACGCGATGAAGACGGCCAGAAGAAGCAGGATCGCTGCATAGGGCGCCAAGGAAATCATATCGATCGGCATGTCGGCGTCTCATTCCACCTTTAGGTGTTCAGAGCAATCTTCGCGCTTCTGCCGCGTTCGGCTTTGCGCGATGCGATCATGACAGAAACACGGATTGAAGGAGGAAAACAGCGCCCTTGATCATGGCGAGAACAATACCCGACACGACTCCAATTCCGGCGAGGCCAACGAGCGTTCCGGCTATCGCCGCAGCTCCGTCCCGCTCCAATACCGCCAGCGCCAACAATGCGATGGCGAGCCCCGGAATAGTGTTTCCAAACGGAATTGGCAGGAACAGGATCAAAGCGAGCACAAACGCCAGAAAACCGATGACCCGCTCGCCGCGTCCGCTGACCAGCAAGATCAGCCGTGGTCCGACCAGACGTTCCAGACGTCGCATCCACGGTAAGACCCGCGTGAGCATCCGGGCGAAGTCGATGCGGCGAAAGGAACGACTGCGCATCAACTCAGGCAGCCACGGCTGATCACGCCCACGCATCAGTTGCCAGGAGAGAAACAGCAGAGGCGCGCCGAGCACGGCCGAGATGCCGGGGATCGCGATGGGCAGCGCGACCGGAAGCGCGAATATGAAAAGCAGCGCTCCGAAGGCACGGTTTCCAAACCCGTCGATCAGGTGACCAAGCGAGATGCGCTCGTCTGGTGTGGCAGGTGCGTCTGCAATTTCCTGAAGTATGTCGGACAGGCGCCGCGGTTTTCGATCGGCGTCCGGATCGGGTGCGCTTGGGACCAAGTTTAAATCGGGGACCTTCGTTTGCGTAAGCATGTTCTGACTCATGGGGAAAAGTATCTGGGCGCGTTCTGGAGTATTGCGCCGGGAGTGTCTCTTCTCCCGGCGCGTGCTTCGCCTAGCCCGCTTGCTGTAGGATCTGGCCGCTCAGCGGAGTCGCACTGCGCGCGACGAGCCACGCCAGTACTGGTCCCGACACGAACAGCGATGATCCCGTCGCATCACCACGCCCGCGATCATCGGCCAGGCGAAACCGGCGACGGCCGGCCCACCCCAGATCGCCATCGGCAGGAGCGCCGCCAGCGTCGTGCCCGACGTGAAGATGCAGCGCGCGAGAACCTGGTTCAGGCTGCGGTCGATCAGGTCGGCCAGCGGCTCATCGCCGCCACCGCGCAGGTGCTCGCGGATTCGGTCATAAACCACAACCTTGTCATTCACCGAATAGCCGATGAGCGTCAGCAGGGCGACGATGGTGGTCAGGTTCACCTCCCACCCGGTTACGGCTATGACGCCGAAGGTCTTGGTGACATCGAGGAACAGCACCGCGATGGCGCCGGCTGCAAAATGCCACTCGAACCGCACCCAGATGTAGGCCAGCATCGCCAGCACCGCGAGCGACAGGGCGATAAGACCTGTGGTGGCAAGCTCGCCGCTGACCGTGGGCCCGACGAGGTCGATCTGGTTGAAGACCGCGCCCGGAACAGCCTGTGCTGCGGCCGCTTCCACCGCGGCCACCGTGGCCTGACCGGCCTCGCCCTGCACGCGGATCAGCGCCTCGTTCGGGTCGCCGAAGGCCTGAAGGCTGGCATCACCCGGTACACCCGCGGCGATGGCCGCGCGCAGATCGGCCAGCGGCACGGCGGTGTCCGAGCGCAGCACCATCTGCACCCCGCCGGTGAAGTCGATGCCGAGGTTCGGGCCGGGCACGGCCAGCGCCCCCACCGCCCCCAGCGACAGCACCGCCGACACCGCCAGCGCCAGTCGCCCCCGCCGCATGAACGAGAACGCGCCGGGCGCAGGCACGCCGCCGACCAGCGGCGCGATTCCCAGCCGGGCAGGTTTGCGGCTGCGCACCAGCGCCTCCATCATCATCCGCATCAGCACGACGGCAGTGAACATCGAGATCAGGATACCGAGGCTCATGGTGATGGCGAAACCGCGGATCGCGCCCGCACCGAACATGAACAGCAACACCATCGCCAGAAGCGTGGTGATGTTGGCGTCCAGGATCGTGGCCCAGGCCCGCGCGTAGCCTTGCGTGAGCGCCTTGATCGCGCTCGCCCCCTTCGCCGTTTCCTCGCGGATGCGGCTGAAGATCAGGATATTGCTGTCCACAGCGATCCCCAGGCACAGGATGATGCCCGCGATGCCCGGCAGCGTCAGCGTGGCACCCAGCAGTCCAAGGGCGGTCAGCGTCAGCATGACGTTCAGCCCCAAAACGGCGCTGGCCAGCAGGCCCCAGCCGCCATAGAGACCCACCATCATCGCCACGACCAGCGCAAGACCCGCGGCGCCGGTGATCAGACCTGCCTTGATGGAATCCGCGCCAAGGGCGGCGCCCACGCTGCGCTCCTCGATCACCTCCAGCGAGGCGGGCAGCGCACCAGAGGTCAGCAGCACCGCCAGCGTTTGTGCCTCTTCCACGGTGAAGTCGCCAGTAATCTGGCCCTGACCGCCGGGAATGACAGACTGGATGACCGGCGCGGTCAGAACCGCGCCATCGAGGACAACTGCGAAGCGCTGGCCGATGCTGGCTGCCGTGATCTCGGCAAAGGCGACGGCGCCCTTCCGGTTGAAGGCAAAGCTAACCATCGGACGCCCGGTATCGGGATCGAACGCAGAGGCGGCGCGCTCCAGCCGGTCACCCGACAGCGCCACGCGATCTTCAACAGGGATTGCGCCGGTACCATCGCGCATCTCCAGCAGGGACACGCCGGGTCCGGGACCGGCTGCAACCATCTGGAAGCTCATCCTCGCGGTCGACCCCACAAGCTCGCGCAGCTGGGCGGGGTTTTCCACGCCGGGCATCTGCACAAGGATGCGGTCCTCGCCCACCCGGCTGATGATCGGCTCGGACACGCCCACCTGATCGACGCGGTGGCGGATTACCTCGAGGCTGCTGTCGGCCGCAGTGCTGGCGGCGCGGTCCAGCCCGGCCTCGGTCAACGCCAGCCGCATGGTGCCGTCGGTCAAATCCACTGTGAAGTCGGGCGGGCTGCCCGGCTGTGCGGAGGCGGCCGCCGCGCTCTGCATTGTCGCAAACAAGGCATCGTCTGCCGGGGCCGACAGGGCCAGCCCCTCGGTGCGGATCGTACCGGGGTTCAGGTTCCGGGCGCGCATTTCGGCGACGAGTGTTTCACGCAGTTCCTGCAGACGCGACCCAGCGAGATCATCGCGGTCCACGGCGAGCAGCAGATGCGCGCCGCCCTGAAGGTCAAGCCCGAGCGAAACGGTCTGACTGGTCGCCCAATCTGGCAGCGTGCTTCGGACGTCGAGGGGAGAAAATTCGGAAGAGCCGTCGCAACTGCCAGAAGCAGCAGGACGACATAGGTCATCACGACCCATGCTGGTCGGCGCATGTTGATATCCTTGGTTGCCTGAAATTTCGGTCTGACGGAAAAGCGTCAAGCCACAGGCGGACCCCGGACCGGGGGAAGGATACGGATCGCGAGGGGCCCCAAAGAAGCTTGCGGCGCAAGGGGTATCTCTGCAGGAGAGAGATGCGCGGCTTCGAGGGCCGCGCGCGGCTCTATTGCGTTCGGCGAAGTGTCGTCGGGCAGTTGCGCGCGCAGCAGTTGACGCTGGACGGAGAGGATACCCTGGGCTTGCTCGACCTGGCTCTGGGCAGCAGGACCGGCATTCGTCGCCATCCCGTCCGAACGAAGCTGCGGCAGACCGAACAGCACAAGCGCCAGCACAACAAGAAGCCGCGACAGGATCGCGCCAAGTCTTCTCACATCGTGCGTCAGCGCGTGTGTCATCCCAGGGCAGCCCAGACGTAGGCGACATAACCCGCCAACATGGCCACGCCGACCCCTCGGCCGATGACCGGACGTGCGAGCAGAAGTGCGGTCAGGACCAGCGAGACCGCGATCATGATCGGCAGGTCGAAGGTCAGGAACCGCGAGGCGACCGGGATCGGCGCGATCAGCGCGGTCACGCCCAGAATACCCAACACGTTGAAGATGTTTGACCCGATGATGTTGCCGATGGCGATTTCGGACTGGCGGCGGAAAGCGGCGATCAGCGACGTCGCCAGTTCCGGCAGCGAAGTGCCGATGGCGACGATGGTCAGGCCGATGAAGGCCTCCGAGATGCCGTAGCCGCGGGCGATGTTCACCGCGCCATCCACCAGAAACCGGGCGCCGACCATCAGGGCGACCAGACCGCCGATGACCCATAGTGTGGAGACAAGCGCGGATGAGGGTGCGGGCACACCAACCTCCTCGACCAAAGCCTCGCCGGGCTGCCGGTAAGCCCAGACAAGGTAAGCGACGAGACTGGCGACCAGGATAAGCCCGGCGGGTCGCCCCAACTGCCCCATGGCGAAGACCGGCACCAGAACCAGCGATGCGGCCATCATTACGGCTGTGTCACGGCGCAGGGTGGCCCCCATCACCTTAATCGGCCAGACCAGCGCCGAAAGGCCGATGATCAGCAGGATGTTGGCGATGTTCGAGCCCACGATGTTGCCGAGCGCAATGTCGGGCACGCCACGCCATGCGGCATCGACCGACACCAGGAGCTCGGGCGTCGAGGTGCCGAAGCCAACCACTGTCAGTCCGATCAACAGCGGCGGGATCGCCATGCGCCGGGCAATGCCCACGCTGCCGCGCACCAGCGCCTCGCCGCCGAAGAAGAGGCCGATCAATCCGGCAACCAAATAGAGATAGTCCACGGCAACCGTCACTCGCAGGCAGTTGATCCGCCCTCAGCGCGAACTTGCGTATTGAAGATGTCGGCAGCAAGATGCCGCTGAAAATAAAGGTGCTTGCGAAGTCGATAGACAGCAATAATCTTGGCCAGAGCGCTTGCAATCGTGCTATCTCCACACGAGATTTCCGGAATGGTATCGACGTGCGAATTCCTGCCGCCCAATTTGCGGAATGCAGCCCGATCCAATTGATTGCAAAAAGGAGATGGTGGGTCACCGCCATGGGCTCATCATCGAACCGCGCACTGAAAGCCGATGGATCCGGCAATACACTCGGCCTCGACTACTTCGACGGCCGCCGGGGCAAGATCGTTGGCTTCGTGGCTAGGACGCGGACTCATTTTGAAGCGATCCAGATACGGACTCCGACGAGCTTGAGAGCGGCGAGATAATTGTCAGCTCGTCGGTCGTATCGGGTCGCGAGACCGCGCATGTGTTTGATGCGATTGAAGAACCGTTCGACGCGGTTGCGCTGGCGATAGACCCAGCGGCTGAAGCTGAAGGTCTCCTTGCGATTAGCCTTCGGCGGGATGTTGGCCCAGGCTTCACGCTCTTTGGCGAAGTTGCGGATGGCATTCGTGTCGTAGGCCCGATCAGCCTGAAGCGTCGCGCCGGGCCGAAGGTCACGCAGAAGCTTCTCGGCCATTGGCGCGTCGGCGGCCTGGCCCGCCGTCAGTTCCATTCGAACCGGCCTGCCTTCGGCATCGACGAGGGCGTGGATCTTGGTGGTCAGGCCGCCGCGAGAACGTCCCATGCAAGGATCGGTAGAGCCCCCTTTTTTGCGTTGGCACCATGCTGGTGAACGCGAACGCAGGAACTATCGATCATCACGATGTCACCGTCGTAACTCTCTGAAACCGCTTCAAGAAGCCGATCCCAGACCCCGGCTTTGCGCCAGCGCGAAAAGCGATTGTAGAGCGTCGTGCGCGGGCCGTATCGCTCGGGGATGTCCCGCCAGGACGAGCCGGTTCGAAACCGCNCGCTTCAAGAAGCCGATCCCAGACCCCGGCTTTGCGCCAGCGCGAAAAGCGATTGTAGAGCGTCGTGCGCGGGCCGTATCGCTCGGGGATGTCCCGCCAGGACGAGCCGGTTCGAAACCGCCAAAGGATGCCGTTGATCACCCGGCGATCGTCAACCCGCTCCACCCCGCGGCTATTCCGCGGAAGAAGCGGCTCGATGATCGCCCATTCCTCGTCGCTCAATTCGTGACGGCGCATACCAATCTCCTTTCCAGGAGATTGAATCAGATCAAGACGAGCAGATGAACCCGTTTATGGGGACGCGTCCTAGCATTACAGTTGCGTCTTTCGACGAGTTCTGAATCCATGGGCGACCATGATTCGGAGGTCATGGATGATGGGCGCATCGATCGAGACGACGCTGGAGCTTTGGGC
>NZ_JAYXIH010000058.1:0-19710 GCF_036016755.1 Aurantimonas sp. A3-2-R12
GAAATACTTCGTGATCGCCGCCGTCAACGACGTCTTGCCGTGATCAACGTGACCAATCGTCCCGATGTTCACATGCGGCTTGTTGCGCTCGAATTTGCTCTTGGCCATCTTGCCACTCCGTTGTCTAGTCTTGGCTCAGCGAGCCGAATGCCGTTTCGAGGGGAAACGCGGTCAGGCGTACTTTTTCTGAATTTCGTCCGCGACCTGGTTCGGCACCTGCTCATAATGATCGAACTGCATCGTGTACTGGGCACGGCCCTGGGACATCGAGCGCAGCTGGTTGACGTAACCGAACATGTTGGCCAGCGGCACCATGGCGTTGACGACCTGCGCGATACCGCGCGGCTCAGTGCCCTGGATCTGCCCGCGACGCGAATTCAAATCGCCGATGACGTCACCGACGTAGTCTTCCGGCGTCACCACCTCGACCTTCATGACCGGCTCGAGCAGCCGCGGCCCCGCCTTCTGGATCGCTTCGCGGAAACCAGCCCGCGCCGCGATTTCAAAGGCCAGCACCGAGGAGTCGACATCGTGGAACGCGCCGTCCAGCAGCTGCGCCTTGATGTCAACCATCGGGAAGCCCGCAAGCGGCCCCGACGTCAGCACCGACACGATGCCCTTTTGAACGCCCGGAATGTATTCCTTCGGAACCGCGCCGCCGACGATCTTCGACTCGAAGCTGAAGCCCTCGCCGATCTCGGCAGGCTCGAAGGTCATCTTGACGCGAGCGAACTGGCCCGTACCGCCGGTCTGCTTCTTGTGGGTGTAGTCGACTTCGGCCTTGCGGGTGATCGTCTCGCGATAAGCCACCTGCGGCGCGCCGATATTCGCCTCGACCTTGAATTCCCGCTTCATGCGATCGACGAGAATGTCGAGGTGAAGCTCGCCCATGCCGGCGATGATCGTCTGGCCGGATTCCTCATCCGTCTTGACCCGGAACGAAGGATCCTCGGCGGCCAGTCGGTTGAGCGCGAGGCCCATCTTTTCCTGGTCGGCCTTAGTCTTCGGCTCGATCGCAATCTCGATGACCGGATCGGGGAACTCCATCCGCTCCAGGATGACCGGCTTCAGCGGATCACAAAGCGTGTCGCCGGTCGTCGTGTCCTTCAGGCCAGCCAGTGCGACGATGTCGCCAGCATAGGCCTCTTCGATGTCTTCGCGGGAGTTGGAGTGCATCTGCAGCATGCGGCCGATGCGCTCCTTCTTCTCCTTGACGGTGTTCTGCAGCGAGGTGCCCTTGGTCAGAACGCCGGAGTAGATGCGAGCGAAGGTGAGCGAACCGACAAACGGATCGTTCATGATCTTGAAGGCCAGCATGGACAGCGGCTCGTCGTCAGACGACTTGCGCACGATCTCGGCTTCGGTCTTCGGGTCGATACCCTTGATCGGCTTCACTTCGACCGGCGACGGCAGGAAGTCGACAACGGCGTCGAGAAGCGGCTGAACGCCCTTGTTCTTGAAAGCCGAACCGCAGAGAACCGGCGTGAACCAGACGTCGCAGGTGCCCTTGCGGATCAGCTTGCGAATCTCATCGTTGCTCGGCATCTCGCCTTCGAGATAACGCTCCATGGCGCCTTCATCGAGCTCGACAGCGGCTTCGATCATCGCCTCGCGGTACTCTTCAGCCTGGGCGAGCATGTCGGCCGGGATATCGAGAATGTCCCACTGGGCGCCGAGATTCTCGTCGCGCCAGACCAGCGCCTTCATCTCGATGAGATCGATGACACCCTTGAGTTCCGTCTCGGCACCGATCGGCAGCTGGACGACGATCGGACGCGCACCGAGACGCGACTTGATCATCTCCACACAGCGAAAGAAGTCGGCGCCCGTCTTGTCCATCTTGTTGACGAAGATCATGCGCGGAACCTGATACTTGTCCGCCTGACGCCAGACCGTCTCGGTCTGCGGCTCGACACCGGCATTGGCGTCGAGAAGCGCAATCGCGCCATCGAGGACGCGCAAGCTGCGTTCGACCTCAATGGTGAAGTCGACGTGACCCGGCGTGTCGATGATGTTGAAGCGGCGCTTCTTGCCGTCGCGGCCTTCCCAGAACGTGGTGGTCGCGGCGGAGGTAATGGTGATGCCGCGCTCCTGCTCCTGCGCCATCCAGTCCATCGTCGCAGCGCCATCATGCACTTCGCCGATCTTGTGGGACTTACCGGTGTAGTAGAGAATCCGCTCGGTCGTCGTCGTTTTCCCGGCATCGATGTGTGCCATGATGCCGAAATTGCGGTAGTCTTCGATCTTATAGTCGCGTGCCATCGGGCGTCGCCTTTCGGGCAGAAACTTGAATTACCAGCGGTAGTGCGAGAAGGCGCGGTTCGCTTCCGCCATGCGGTGCGTGTCTTCGCGCTTCTTCACTGCCGTACCACGGTTGTTGGCCGCATCCATGAGCTCGCCCGACAGGCGGTCGACCATGGTCGTCTCGTTGCGGCCACGTGCGGCGGTGATCAGCCAACGGATCGCCAGCGCCTGACGGCGCTCGGGACGAACGTCGACCGGAACCTGATAGGTCGCACCACCGACACGGCGGGAGCGAACTTCCACATGCGGCGAGATGTTCTCGAGCGCCTGGTGGAAGATCACGACCGCGTCCTGGCGGGTCTTCTCGTGGACGGTGTCGAACGCGCCGTAGACGATGCGCTCGGCGACCGACTTCTTACCGTCATACATGACGGCGTTCATGAACTTTGACACGATGAGATCACCGAACTTCGGGTCCGGATTGATTTCACGCTTTTCGGCTCTGTGGCGGCGGGACATACTATCGTCTCTTCAACTGATCAGCGTTGGGGCTTACTTCGGACGCTTGGCGCCGTATTTCGAACGACGCTGCTTCCGGTTCTTGACGCCCTGCGTGTCGAGCACGCCGCGGATGATGTGGTAGCGAACACCCGGTAGATCCTTCACGCGCCCACCGCGGATCATCACCACGGAGTGCTCCTGAAGGTTATGGCCTTCACCCGGAATGTAGCCGATGACTTCGTAACCGTTGACGAGGCGAACCTTGGCAACCTTACGAAGCGCCGAGTTCGGCTTCTTCGGCGTGGTCGTGTAGACACGGGTGCACACGCCGCGCTTTTGCGGGTTGGCCTCGAGCGCCGGAACCGTATTGCGCTCGACTGGGCGAACGCGCGGCTTCCGGACCAATTGGTTGATGGTCGGCATTCCAACCTTCCCTCTTCTTCCAAAACTCAGGTTCGACACGAAACGTCGCGCCACGCAAAAGCGAAGAGCAACTCTCCATGCGCGAAACCAGGCAATCGATCCACTTGTGAGTGGACTGCCCGGAACGAAGCAGAGGACCGCTTAGACGGTCTTGCATTCAGCGATGTGACGTCTCGTTGAACGAAGCCTTGTTTGAAGCGCTTGATCCCGGACGTGGCGTCCTTGGGAAGATTCGGCCTCACATCGGCTCTGTTGGGGGGTACTTAACGATTCTCCCCGGACCCGTCAACCCCGGATCCGAAGGAGTTCGCGAGCCTCGCCCGATGGCGATCCCAATGCCCCGTCGGCGCCGTGCCGCAATCGGCGCGCACGGCGTTTTCTGCATCCGCGACAGCGGTCCTTGACGGCGAAAGGCCGCCCGAGGGCGGCCTTTCCATTCTTGCTTCCACCAAACGGGCGAGGCCTACTCGGCCGCGTCCGTGATCGAGGTCAGCATGCGATCGGTCTCGGCCTTGTTGGCGGCCTTGCGGCGATCCTCGATGATGAGGTNTCCATTCTTGCTTCCACCAAACGGGCGAGGCCTACTCGGCCGCGTCCGTGATCGAGGTCAGCATGCGATCGGTCTCGGCCTTGTTGGCGGCCTTGCGGCGATCCTCGATGATGAGGTCGTCGCGCGAGGTAGCGATGCGGCGCACCTGGGTCATCATGCCACCGGTACCCGCCGGGATCAGGCGGCCGACGATGACGTTCTCCTTCAAGCCCTGCAGCGTATCGGTCTTGCCGGCGACCGCCGCCTCGGTCAACACTCGCGTCGTCTCCTGGAAGGAGGCGGCCGAGATGAAGGACGGGGTCTGCAGCGAGGCCTTGGTGATGCCGAGGAGGACCGGGGTGCCGGATGCCGGCTTCTTGCCCTCTTCTTCCAGACGCTCGTTGAGTTCCGCCAGCTCGATCCGGTCGACATTGTCGCCCGGAATGTAGCCGGAATCGCCGGACTCGACGATCTCGACCTTCTGCAGCATCTGCCGGACGATGACCTCGATGTGCTTGTCGTTGATCAACACGCCCTGCAGCCGGTAGACCTCCTGGATCTCGTTGACGAGGTAGGACGCCAGCGCCTCCACGCCGCGGATCGCCAGGATGTCGTGCGGCGCAGGGTTGCCGTCGAGGATGTAGTCGCCCTTCTCGATGACGTCACCTTCCTGAAGATGGAACGGCTTGCCCTTCGGGATCAGGTACTCCATCGGCTCGCCGCCGTCCTCGTGCGGCTCGATGATGATCCGGCGCTTGTTCTTGTAGTCGCGCCCGAATTTCACCGTGCCGTCGATCTCCGCGATCACCGCGTTGTCCTTCGGCTTGCGGGCCTCGAACAGTTCCGCGACACGCGGCAGACCACCGGTAATGTCCTTGGTCTTCGCGCTTTCCATCGGAATACGCGAGAGGACGTCGCCGGCCTTCACCGTGGCGCCCGGCTCGACCGACAGGATCGCGTCGACCGACTGGAAGTAGCGAGCGTCGGAGCCACGCGCCAGTTTGAGGATCTCGCCATCCTTGCCACGCACCACGATCGCCGGCTTCAGGTCCTGACCGCGCGGGCTCGCCCGCCAATCGATGACCGCCCGCTTGGTGATGCCGGTCGACTCGTCGGCCTGCTCGGACACCGAGATGCCTTCCACCATGTCCTCGAAGTCGACCGTGCCCTCGAGCTCGGTCAGCACCGGACGGGTGTAGGGATCCCATTCGGCGATGCGCTGGCCGCGCCGGACCGTATCGCCGTCGTCGACGAAGATACGGCTACCGTAGGTGACGCGGTGCGACGCACGCTCCTTGCCCGCCTGATCGAGGATAAGGATCGCCATGTTGCGACCCATCGCCACCAGTCGGCCATCGGAATTCCGCACGACGTTACGGTTGCGGATCGCCACCGTGCCCTCGTAGGAGGCTTCCAGGAACGAAGAGTCGACCACCTGCGCGGTCCCGCCCATGTGGAAGGTACGCATGGTGAGCTGGGTGCCCGGCTCGCCGATCGACTGCGCGGCGATGACGCCGACGGCCTCGCCCATGTTGACGGGCGTGCCGCGGGCAAGATCGCGCCCGTAGCAGGTGGCGCAGATGCCGGTGCGGATCTCGCAGGTCAGCGCCGAACGAATGTTGATCGACTGGATACTGGCGTTCTCGATCACCTCGACGTCGGCCTCCTCGATCGTCACACCGCCCTTGACGATAACCTCGCCGGTCAGCGGATGCAGAATATCTTCCAGCGCCGTCCGGCCGAGGACCCGCTGGCCGATCGACGCGACGACCTGACCGGCGTCCACGATCGGCTGCATGGTCAGCCCGTTCTTCGTGCCACAATCGACCTGCGTGATGATGCAGTCCTGCGCCACGTCGACGAGACGACGGGTGAGATAACCCGAATTGGCCGTCTTCAGCGCCGTGTCGGCCAAGCCCTTGCGAGCACCGTGGGTCGAGTTGAAGTACTCGAGCACGGTCAGGCCTTCCTTGAAGTTCGAGATGATCGGCGTCTCGATGATCTCGCCAGACGGCTTGGTCATCAGGCCACGCATTGCCGCCAGCTGGCGCATCTGGGTCGGAGACCCGCGGGCGCCGGAGTGCGACATCATGTAGATCGAGTTCATCGGCTTCTGCCGACCATTGTCGTCGAACTCGATCGCCTTGATGCGAGCCATCATCTCGTCGGCGATCTTGTCCGTGCACTTCGCCCAGGCATCGACGACCTTGTTGTACTTCTCGCCCTGGGTGATCAGGCCGTCATTGTACTGCTGCTCGTATTCCTTCGCGAGCGCCTGGGTCTCGCCGATCATCCTCGGCTTGGTGTCCGGGATCAGCATGTCGTCCTTGCCGAACGAGATGCCAGCCGTACAGGCATGACGGAACCCGAGCTGCATGATCTGGTCGCAGAAGATCACCGTCTCCTTCTGACCGCAGTGACGATAGACCTGGTCGATCATCTTGGAGATGGTCTTCTTGGTCATCAGCTCGTTGCAGATGTCGAACGGAATCGCGGCGTTCTTCGGCAGCAGTTCCCCGATGAGCATACGGCCCGGCGTCGTCTCGTAGATATTCGAGACCGGCTTGCCGTCCGCGCCCACCGTCTTGAAGCGGCCCTTGACCTTGCTGTGCAGGGTCACCGAGCGGTTGGCAATGGCATGCTCGAGTTCGCCGATGTCGGAGAAGGCCATCCCCTGCCCCGGCTCGTTCTCGTTCATGATCGAGAGGTAGTAGAGCCCGAGCACCATATCCTGCGACGGCACGATGATAGGCGCGCCGTTCGCCGGATGCAGGATGTTGTTGGTCGACATCATGAGAACGCGCGCTTCCAGCTGCGCCTCGATCGACAACGGAACGTGCACAGCCATCTGATCGCCGTCGAAATCGGCGTTGAAGGCCGTACAGACGAGCGGATGCAGCTGGATCGCCTTGCCCTCGATCAGCACCGGCTCGAAGGCCTGGATGCCGAGACGGTGCAGGGTCGGAGCGCGGTTCAAGAGCACCGGATGTTCGCGGATGACCTCATCGAGGATATCCCAGACTTCCGGACGCTCCTTCTCGACCAGCTTCTTCGCCTGCTTGACGGTCGAGGAGAAACCCTTGGCATCGAGGCGCGCGTAGATAAACGGCTTGAACAGCTCCAGCGCCATCTTCTTCGGCAGGCCGCACTGGTGCAGCTTCAGCTCCGGACCTGTGACGATGACCGAGCGGCCGGAATAGTCGACGCGCTTGCCGAGCAGGTTCTGGCGGAACCGGCCCTGCTTGCCCTTGAGCATGTCGGACAGCGACTTCAACGGACGCTTGTTGGCGCCGGTGATCACGCGGCCGCGGCGGCCGTTGTCGAACAGTGCATCGACGGCTTCCTGCAGCATCCGCTTCTCGTTGCGGATGATGATGCCCGGCGCACGCAGCTCGATCAGCCGCTTGAGGCGGTTGTTCCGGTTGATGACGCGGCGATACAGGTCGTTGAGATCCGACGTCGCGAAACGACCGCCGTCGAGCGGGACGAGCGGGCGCAGATCCGGCGGGATCACCGGAACGACGCTCATGATCATCCACTCCGGCTTGTTGCCGGAATCGAGGAAGTTCTCGACGATCTTCAGCCGCTTCATCAGCTTCTTGGTCTTGAGCTCGGAGGCGGTCTGCGCGAGCTCAGCACGCAAATCGCCGGCGATCTTCTCCAGATCCATGCCCGCGAGAAGATCCTGGATCGCCTCAGCGCCGATCAGCGCGGTGAAGGAATCCTCCCCGAACTCCTCGACGGCGATCATATATTCCTCTTCCGACAGGAGCTGATGCTCCTTCAGAGAGGTCAGGCCCGGCTCGGTGACGATGTAGTTCTCGAAATACAGAACCCGCTCGATATCCTTGAGCGTCATGTCGAGCAGCGTGCCGATGCGCGACGGGAGCGACTTCAGGAACCAGATGTGGGCGACCGGCGCGGCGAGTTCGATATGACCCATGCGCTCGCGCCGCACGCGCGAAAGAGTCACCTCGACGCCGCACTTCTCGCAGATAATGCCCTTGTACTTCATCCGCTTGTACTTGCCGCACAAGCACTCGTAATCCTTGATCGGGCCGAAAATGCGGGCGCAGAACAGACCGTCCCGCTCCGGCTTGAACGTGCGGTAGTTGATCGTCTCCGGCTTCTTGATCTCGCCGAACGACCAGGAAAGGATCTTCTCAGGCGAGGCGAGCGAGATGCGGATGGAATCGAACGTCTGCGCAGCCACCTGCGGATTGAAGATGTTCATGACCTCTTGGTTCATGCGCTTTCTCCTTCGTGGGGCAAAACCCCGAGTCGCGGCGGGTATACCGGCCGCTGAAATCGTTCAATCGTCGAGGATCGGCGCCATGTCGGCGCCGATCCGGACCGCAACGGGTGCGGTCGATTTTCCCGCGACGTCTATTCGGCCGCGTCAGGCAGACCCTCGGCGGGTGCCGGCAACTCGACCGCCGAGTTCGCCAGATCGACGTCGAGGCCGAGCGAGCGCATTTCCTTGACGAGCACGTTGAAGCTCTCGGGAATGCCGGACTCGAAGGCGTCGTCACCACGCACGATCGACTCGTAGACCTTGGTGCGGCCCGCGACATCGTCCGACTTCACCGTCAGCATCTCCTGCAGCGTGTAGGCGGCGCCATAAGCCTCGAGCGCCCAGACCTCCATCTCGCCGAAGCGCTGGCCGCCAAACTGGGCCTTGCCGCCCAATGGCTGCTGGGTCACGAGCGAGTACGGACCGATCGAACGGGCGTGGATCTTGTCGTCCACCAGATGGTGCAGCTTCAGCATGTAGATGTAGCCGACCGTCACCTGCCGATCGAAGGCCTCGCCGGTGCGCCCGTCATAGAGCGTCACCTGGCCCGAACCGTCGAGTCCCGCCTTTTCCAGCATTTCGACGATGTCGTGCTCGACTGCACCATCGAAGACCGGCGTCGCAATCGACACGCCGCGGGTCATCTGCTTGGCCAAGATGACGACACTGGCGTCGTCGTAGTCCTTGACCTTCTCGTTGCGGTCGTTGTCGCCCAGCAGTCCAGCGATCTCATCGCGCAGCGGCGAGACGTCACGGGACTGGTTATAGACCTCGAGCATCTCGCCGATCTTCTTGCCCATGCCCGAACAGGCCCAGCCAAGATGCGTCTCGAGGATCTGCCCGACATTCATGCGTGACGGCACGCCGAGCGGGTTGAGCACGATGTCGACATGCGTGCCGTCCTCATTGAACGGCATGTCCTCGACCGGCAAGATGCGCGACACCACACCCTTGTTGCCGTGCCGTCCGGCCATCTTGTCGCCCGGCTGGATCTTGCGCTTGACCGCGACAAAGACCTTGACCTGCTTCATGACGCCGGGGGGCAGCTCGTCACCGCGCTGCACCTTCTCGACCTTGTCCATGAAGCGCTGCTCGAGGGTGGTCTTCGCTTCGTCATAGACGTTGCGCAGATCCTCCAGTTCGGCCTGCAGCTTCTCCTCCTCGACGGCGAACATCCACCACTGCGAGCGGGGATACTCGTTCATCGCGTCGGCGGAGATGGTCGCGCCCTTCTTGAAGCCCTTCGGTCCCGCGATGGCGGACTTTCCGCCCAGCATCTCAATCAGGCGACCATAGACGTTGCGGTCGAGAATCGCCTGTTCATCGTCGCGATCCTTGGCGAGCCGCTCGATCTCCTCGCGCTCGATCGCCATGGCGCGTTCGTCCTTCTCGACGCCGTGACGATTGAACACCCGAACCTCGACGACCGTGCCATAGGCGCCCGGAGGCATGCGGTTCGAGGTATCGCGGACGTCGGAGGCCTTTTCGCCGAAGATGGCGCGCAGGAGCTTTTCCTCCGGCGTCATCGGGCTTTCACCCTTCGGCGTGATCTTGCCGACCAGAATGTCGCCCGGCTGCACCTCGGCACCGATATAGACGATGCCGGCCTCATCGAGATTCTTCAGCGCTTCTTCCGACACGTTCGGAATGTCGCGGGTGATCTCTTCGGGTCCAAGTTTGGTGTCGCGCGCCATGACCTCGAACTCCTCGATATGGATCGAGGTGAAGACGTCATCGGCGACGATGCGCTCCGACAGGAGGATCGAATCCTCGTAGTTGTAGCCGTTCCACGGCATGAACGCGACGAGCACGTTCCGCCCGAGCGCCAGATCGCCGAGATCTGTCGACGGACCATCAGCAATGATGTCGCCCTTTTCGACCGGGTCACCCACCGCCACCAGCGGACGCTGGTTGATGCAGGTGTTCTGGTTCGAGCGCTGGAACTTCATCAGACGGTAGATGTCGACACCGGACTTGCCGGCCTCCAGATCCTCCGTCGCGCGGATGACGATACGCGTCGCGTCGACCTGGTCGACCACGCCGGTGCGGCGCGCACCGATCGCAGCGCCCGAATCGCGGGCGACGATCGATTCCATGCCGGTGCCGACGAACGGCGCCTCGGCGCGAACCAGCGGCACCGCCTGACGCTGCATGTTCGAGCCCATCAGAGCGCGGTTGGCGTCATCGTTCTCAAGGAACGGAATCAGCGCCGCAGCGACCGAAACCAACTGCTTCGGCGATACGTCCATCAGATCGACATTGTCGCGCGGCGTCATGAAGACGTCGCCCGAATGACGGCAGACCACGAACTCGTTCTGGAACCGGCTGTCGTCGGTCAGGACGGCGTTCGCCTGTGCGACGTGATGCTTGGATTCCTCCATCGCCGACAGATACACGACATCATGGGTGACGATGCCGTCGATCACCTTGCGGTACGGGCTCTCGATGAAGCCGTATTTGTTCACCCGCGCGAACGTGGCGAGCGAGTTGATCAGGCCGATATTCGGGCCTTCCGGCGTCTCGATCGGGCAGATCCGGCCGTAATGCGTCGGATGCACGTCGCGCACCTCGAAGCCGGCGCGCTCGCGCGTCAGGCCGCCGGGTCCAAGCGCCGAGAGGCGGCGCTTGTGGGTGATCTCCGACAGCGGGTTGGTCTGATCCATGAACTGCGACAGCTGCGAGGAACCGAAGAACTCGCGCACGGCGGCGGCGGCCGGCTTTGCGTTGATCAGATCCTGCGGCATTACCGTGTCGATCTCGACGGAGCTCATGCGCTCCTTGATCGCGCGTTCCATGCGCAGCAAGCCGACGCGATACTGGTTCTCCATCAGCTCGCCGACCGAACGCACCCGGCGGTTGCCGAGATTGTCGATGTCGTCGATCTCGCCCTTGCCGTCGCGAAGGTCGACGAGGGTCCTGACCACCGCGAGGATGTCTTCTTTGCGCAGCACGCGCACGGTGTCCTCGGCGTCGACGTCGAGACGCATGTTCATCTTGACGCGGCCGACGGCCGACAGGTCATAGCGCTCGCCGTCAAAGAACAACGAGTTGAACATCGCTTCGGCGGTCTCGATCGTCGGCGGCTCGCCGGGACGCATCACCCGGTAGATGTCGAACAGCGCGTCTTGACGACCTTCGTTCTTATCGACCGCCAGCGTATTGCGGATATAGCCGCCGACATTGACGTGATCGATGTCGAGAACGGTGATCTCGTCGTAACCGGCCGCGATCAGGTCGATCAGATTGCCCTTGCGCTCGCCAGTCTTGGCATCGACGGTAATCTCGAGCTCGTCACCGGCCTCGAGATACACTTCGCCCGTCTCGGGATTGACGATATCCTCGGCGATGTAGGATCCGGCAAGATCCTCCTCAGTCGCGCGCAGGGCCTTGACGCCCTTCTCCTGCATCTGGCGAGCCTGGCGAGCCGTCACCTTTTTGCCGGCCTCGACGAGAACCTCGCCGCTGTCGGCGTCGATGAGGTCGACGACGGCGCCCTGGCCGCGCACGCGCTCCACCGAGAACGGCACGCGCCAGCCCTTCTTGTCCTTCTCGAACTTCACGGTGTCGTAGAAGGTCGACAGGATTTCCTCGCCATCCATGCCAAGCGCCATCAGCAGGCTCGTCGCCGGAATCTTGCGGCGGCGGTCGATGCGCGCATGCACGACGTCCTTGGCGTCAAACTCGATGTCGAGCCAGGAGCCGCGATAGGGAATGACGCGGGCGGCGAACAGCAGCTTGCCCGACGAGTGGCTCTTGCCCTTGTCGTGATCGAAGAACACACCCGGCGAACGGTGCATCTGCGAGACTATGACGCGCTCGGTACCGTTCACGACGAAGGTGCCGTTGGACGTCATGAGCGGCATATCGCCCATGTAGACGTCCTGCTCCTTGATGTCCTTCACCGACTTGGAGCCGGTGTCGTCGTCAATATCGAACACGATGAGGCGCAGCGTCACCTTGAGCGGCGCGGCGTAGGTCAGATCGCGCTGACGGCACTCCTCAACGTCGAATTTCGGCGCCTCAAATTCGTATTTCACGAATTCCAGCATCGCCTGGCCCGAGAAGTCAGAAATCGGGAAAACCGACTTGAAGACGGCTTGCAGCCCCTCTTCGAGACGCCCGCCTTGCGGCTCGTCGACCATCAGAAATTGATCGTAGGAGGCCTTCTGGACCTCGATCAGGTTTGGCATCTCGGCGACTTCGGGGATCGACCCGAAGAATTTGCGTACCCGCCTGCGACCGCTAAACGTCGTCGTTTGAGACATCGTCGCTCCTTCTCGTGACAACGCCCTTGACCAAAGGGCTTGAATTTTCTTCCCTCTCCGTCGAGAGGTACCGCGAGCCAAAGGGCCGGTGCGGCTGACAGATCTGCCGGGCGAAAGGCCCGCGTCTCCAAACGGTTCTATGAGCCGTCTGAACACGCGCGCGTCACATCACGCCAGTTCCTGCCTCGTTCGGATCGGACCGCCGTCCGCCCGGCTCGCCACGGCGCGAGCACGGAAGGCGGAACGGCAAAATGCCGTCCCGCCCGCCGGATTTTGGTGCGCAAGCGCGGGAAACCCGCGATTACTTGACTTCGACCGTGGCGCCAGCCTTTTCGAGCTGCTCCTTGAGCTTCTCGGACTCGGCCTTGTCGACCGCTTCCTTGACCGGCTTCGGCGCGTTGTCGACGAGGTCCTTGGCTTCCTTCAGGCCAAGGCCCGTGATCGCGCGGACTTCCTTGATCACGTTGATCTTCTGTGCGCCGGCGGCGACGAGGATCACGTTGAACTCGGTCTGCTCTTCAGCCGCTTCGGCCGGAGCACCGCCGCCAGCGGCGGCGACCGCCACGGGAGCCGCGGCGGAAACGCCCCATTTTTCTTCCAGCATCTTCGAGAGTTCAGCCGCCTCGAGGACGGTCAGGCTCGACAGGTCTTCAACGATCTTGGCGAGATCAGCCATGTTTGTATTCCTTCAGATTCGAACTTTGGTTTGAGCAGCGAGGAACCGTCCTCACGCCGCCTCGTCCTTCTTGGCATAGGCCCCGAAAACACGCGCGAGTTGTCCCGCGGGTGCCTGGAGAACCCCAGCGATCCGAGTAGCCGGCGTATTGATCATGCCGACCAGCTTGGCCCTGAGTTCGTCCAACGACGGCATGGAGGCCAAGGCCTTCACACCATTCGCATCGAGTGTGGTCTTGCCCATCGTCCCGCCCAGGATGACGAGCTTGTCGTTCCCCTTGGCGAAATCGTTGGTGACCTTTGCCGCCGCGACCGGGTCGCCTGAATAGGCGATCAGGGTCTGGCCCTCGAACAACGTCGAGATGCCTTCGGCGTCCGTGCCTTGAAGAGCGATCTTGGCGAGGCGGTTCTTCGCGACTTTGACGGTGCCCCCCGCATCGCGCATTTTCGAACGATAGTCGTTCATCTGCGCGACCGTAAGACCGGCATAGTGGGCCACGACGACCGTTCCCGAGTCCTTGAAGGTCTCGTTGAGCGTCGAGACAAATTCGCGTTTTTCCGCTTTGTCCACTGCCTCTCTCCAATTAGCCTCGGCTTCCGAAGAAGCCGCGGCCGGTTGCCTTTTGCCGCCCGGATCATCCGGACGACGCTCGGAGATCCTGTCCCCTCGGCCAGACCCTTCGCGGATTCCGCGGAACCCATGGGCGACACAAGGCATTCAGAGGTTCGAACCAAGAACCCGGGCTGATCCCGGAAAATTTGGAACTTCCCCGTCTCATGCGGGCTTTCTGACGATTAAGACCGAATGCCGAAGCAACCGGTCGCCCACAATCTCGGACAGGCATTCAGGGAGCCCCGAAAGGCCCCCACGCACCGGGGCGAGCCCCGGAACCTTGGTATAGGTGATCGGCGCATATAGGTGCGCCGTTCACCGGTGTTAAGGGTCGGACCTACGCCGCATTCAGGGTCGACGGATCGATCTTGACGCCAGGGCCCATCGTCGAGGTGATCGCGACGCGCTGGACATAAATGCCCTTGGCGCCCGAGGGCTTGGCCTTCTGGACGGCGTCGGCGAAAGCACGGATATTCTCCGCGATCGCCTTGCCCTCGAAGCTCGCCTTGCCGACACCGGCATGAACGATGCCGGCCTTTTCGACGCGGAACTCGACGGCCCCGCCCTTGGATGCCTTCACAGCAGCGGCGACGTCCGGCGTCACCGTGCCGACCCGCGGGTTCGGCATGAGGCCGCGCGGCCCAAGAACCTTGCCCAGCCGACCGACGAGAGCCATCATGTCCGGCGTGGCGATGGCGCGATCGAAATCGATCGTGCCGCCCTGAACCTGCTCGACGAGGTCTTCGGCTCCGACGATGTCGGCCCCGGCGGCTTTCGCCTCCTCGGCCTTGTCGCCCCGCGCGAACACGGCGACGCGGACGGTCCGTCCGGTGCCGTTCGGCAGATTGACGACGCCGCGAACCATCTGGTCCGCATGACGCGGGTCGACGCCGAGATTCATCGCGACTTCGATCGTCTCGTCGAATTTGGCGCTCGCACGGCCCTTCAGCAACTCGACCGCCTCGTCGAGACCGTAGAGCTTGATGCGGTCGATGCCGTCGCGGGCGTTACGGATGCGCTTTCCAGCTTTTGCCATCGTCTCAACCCACCACTTCGAGGCCCATGGAACGGGCGGAGCCCTCGACCATAGCCATGGCCGCTTCCACGTCGTTCGCGTTCAAATCCTTGAACTTCTTCTCGGCAATATCGCGAACCTGCTCGCGTGTCACCGAACCGGCGACGCTCTTGCCCGGCTCCTTGGAGCCGCTCTTGAGATTCGCCGCCTTCTTGAGGAAGTAGCTCACCGGCGAAGTCTTCATCGCGAAGGTGAAGGATTTGTCCTGGTAATAGGTGATCACCACCGGGATCGGAGAGCCCTTCTCCTGGTCTTGGGTCTGCGCGTTGAACGACTTGCAGAATTCCATTATGTTGATGCCACGCTGACCGAGCGCCGGACCGATCGGGGGCGACGGCGTCGCCGATCCGGCCGGAACCTGCAGCTTCAGCTGGCCCTGTATTTTCTTAGCCATTTGCTCCTGCCTTCATTGTTCGAGCCGAACGACCGGTCAATCAGCGACCCAGCCCCCGGCTACCTGCAGTTCGCGCGGTGCGGCATCTCCGACCGGCTAGAGCCGGACTGCCTTCCGCACGATGATTCGGACCAAAAGCCCGTTCTGGTCAGACCTTTTCGACCTGACCGAATTCGAGATCGACCGGCGTTGCACGACCGAAGATCGAGACCTCGACCTTGAGCCTCGCACGCTCCTGATCGACTTCCTGCACGACGCCGTTGAACGAGGCGAAGGGACCGTCGGAGACCCGAACCTGCTCGCCGATATCGAACGAGATCGTCGGCTTCGGCCGATCCACCCCGTCCTGAACCTGCATCAGGATTTGCTCGGCTTCCTTTTCGGTAATCGGGACCGGCCGATTGTCCGGCCCGAGAAAGCCCGTGACCTTCGGCGTGTTCTTGATCATCGAGAAGACCTGATCGGTCAGCTCGGCCTTGACGAGGACGTAACCGGGGAAAAACTTCCGCTCGGCATCGACCTTGCGACCACGACGCACCTCGACCACCTTCTCGGTGGGCACGAGAATTTTTTCGAACTTGTCGGAGAGCCCTTTCTGGCGGGCCTGCTCCTCGATCGATTCGGCCACCTTCTTCTCGAAATTGGAATAGGCGTGGACGATGTACCAGCGGGCGGTCATGAAATTTACGATGTCTCCTGCGGCGTCGGCGTCAAGCGCCGGCATTCATGATCAGGCCCACGACATAGCCGAGCACTTGATCCGCGACGAAAAAGAAGGTCGCGGCGAATGCGACCATCACGAACACCATGATCGTCGAAATGATCGTCTCACGGCGGGTCGGCCAGGTGACCTTCGCGGTCTCGGATCGAACCTGCTGGAGAAATGTGAAAGGATTGGTTTTGGCCATACACCGCTCACAGCTAATGCGCGTGAAGGCTGGTCGCCAGCCTCACGCGCCACATGTCGATCGCCGTTCCTCTACCCGCCCTTGCCGCGATTCACAAGGGCCGGCTCGACAGAATCTCGTTTCCGGCGAATGGCAGGGGCAGAGGGACTCGAACCCACGGCCTGCGGTTTTGGAGACCGCCGCTCTACCAACTGAGCTATACCCCTTCGCGCGTGGCTTCCTTAGGCTATGTCGACGGGATCATCAAGATGAGATTCTTTCGACCGACCGCCGCTTGCGCCAGACGCGGCGATGAATATTCTAAAGGTTGCATTTTATGTATCACGCAACCTCTATGAGATCGCCGTGCAGTTGCCGCCTCCCCTTGCCGACAAGCGTCTCGTGCTCTTCGACCTCGATGGAGTCCTGGTGGATACCCGAGCCAACATGCTGGCGGCCTGGTCGGCGGTTCGCCGGGAACTGGGGATTGACGTTCCCTTCGATGCCTACATCGCGGAGATCGGCCAGCCCTTCGGGTCGATCATGCGCCGTCTCGGGATCGGCCACCTGTCCGACAGCGCCGAAATCATCTATCGACGGCGTTCGGCGCGCGACCTGGCGTCAGCGCCTGTTTACGCCGACATCGCCCTCATGCTCGACGGCCTTTATGCGGCGGGACGCCGGCTCGGCATCGTCACCTCCAAGGACAGAGAGCGCACCGCGATCCTGCTCGATCGGCTTCCGCCGGTCTTTTCCGTCGTGCGCTGCCCCGACCGCGCCTGTCGCGGCAAACCGGCGCCGGATCACTTGATGATGGCGATGGCACTGACACGGTGCGATCCGTGCGAGACGCTTTACGTCGGCGACATGGCGAGCGACTCCGAAGCCGCCCGGCGCGCGGGTATCGATTTCCTGCACGCGGCCTGGGGCTACGGCGAACGGCCGCCGGGCACATCGTTGCAGGTTACTCACCCGAAGCAGATCGCTCAACTTCTCCTCCCCAGGGAGGTCGAGCGCGTCGGTTAAACGCCGTGGGGCTCTTTGGACGAGATCGGCGCAGTCACGGTTTCGCAGTATCTGTCCGCGATTTAGCCGCGAACTTCTGCTTACGCGTCTTCGGCTTCAGCGATCGCAGCAAGCCGTCAATCCGCCCCTGCAGGCGCGTCAACGAAAACAGCCGGTCGATCGCCATATTCGAGCCTTCGAGCCGTTCGGCCAGAACCTGTGACGCGACAAGCGACAGCTCTTCCGGGGTTGTGTCGGGAAACCTGCGGGCAATCTCCTCCAGCCCGCTTGTGTCCGACCCGCCGATCCTCTCGATCTTGTTCGATCGCAGCAACAATCTTTGCACGATCTGCTCGAAGGTCCAGTCGTGATCGTGAAACAGCTTCCATTGCACCGAGCGCTGTGCGGTGAAGCCGGCCAGCACGACCCGCGAGGTCGGGCAGTTCTCCGCCAGCCACACGGCCAGTGCAAAGCCGCTGGTCGGCACATGGCTTGCGGGATAGAAGTCATCAAAATAGTCGGCGAGATCGAGAAAGCCCGCCCTGGCGCCGCCGAACTCCTCGGCCCGGCTGAATGTCTCGCCCGGCGCCGTCCGCAGATTCAGGACGCCGCGAAATTTCGGCGAGCGCAACAGACCAAGGACGCTCTCCACCTCGTTTCGGTAGACGATGTTGGCTCCCGCCGGACTGCTCCTGGCCACGAGCAGGCAAGAGCCCGCGAACGGCTCGGACAGAACCTTGAACACCTTGTTGAAGAACACGTAGAGCGCGTCATCGCCAAAACGCTGCCGCAGCGCCGCGATATCGACGGCGTCGCTATTGGCCACGAGGACGATGCGTTCGAAGCCGGCGAAGAACGCTGCCCAGCCATCACGATCCCCGATCCAGGAGGTGTCCGCCATCCGTTTCCTCTTTGATATTCCAACGCTCTAGCGAGTCGGCCGGCACGACCGCCAGGAGCCGCGATCTTTCTCAGTCGCCACGCTGCCGGACATGCAAGGTGCGCTCGCGCATGGCGAACCATTCCTCGGCGTAGTCGTCATCCTTGTATTCGTCGAAATACGGCCCGCCGTCGGTGAAATGGACATTCTTGGCGTCGGCGCGATGGTCATATTCATTGACCAGCCAGTTCCAGGCCGCCGGCAATTCGCCGATATTCTCGTCGCCGTCGAGCCACTTGAACTGGTGGAGTTGCAGGCCGGTTGCCGTGTTGACGAAATCCGGGGTCAGGGCACGGCACTTGGCGTTGTTGAACAGCATGACGCTCGACCAGTTCTTCTTTTCGTATTTGGTCTGCGCCTGGCCGAGGAACTTCGTCTCGATCTTCGGCTGGTAATCGTGCTTCACGCACATGACGGCATAGCGATCGTCACGCAGCGCCCAGAGCTCGGCGATATCGGCCCGCATGAGCATGTCGCAGTCCATGAACAGGCTCCACCCCTCGAAGCCGCTGAGATAGGGCACCAGAAAGCGGGAGAACGAGAATTCGGTGGATTGCAGGGTGTTGCGCTCGCGGGTGAAGATGCCGTCGAGATTGGACAAGACGATCGGCGCGAACATAACCGGCATCGACGCATGCTCGATGATGCTCTGCGCCAGGACGTGATAGGCGATGACCTCGTTGGAATCATAGCCAATGAAGATGCGGGCCGACGGGCTGGTCACGAATGCAGTTCCTTCACGAACAATTCGGTGGCGGAGAGAGATGCCGCACCGTGGAGCGAAGCGGTTCGCCAACCTCATCGCACTTCCCCGGCAAGACTTTCAAGGCCATGCCGGCTTTCCGCCCCCTTCGGCCTTGCTCCCGCGTCCCCACCCGCACCCGACAGAAACGACATGCCGCGCTAGCCCCGGGGCCGAGTTTCGCCTAGGTCTTCGCGCGATCCCATCCACGAACCGAATGCTGCCGTGACCCACCCGCTTATCGTCTCGTACTACACCCCCGGAACCGCCTACGAAGATCATGCGTCGGCCTTGAAAGCCTCCGTCGACCGACTGGGGCTTGATTCGCGGATAGAACCCCGCGCGCCGAAATCGAGCTGGGTGGAGAACTGCGCGCAGAAGGCGCTGTTCGTCCGTGACATGCGGAAGCAAGACGAACGGCCGATCTTGTGGATCGACGCTGACGCGATTTTGCGCCGCAAGGTGACGGAATTGGAACGCTTCTCCGGCGATTTTGCCGTCGTGAAGCGCGGCGGCTGGTCGTTCTACGGCGGCCAAGCGTATTTCGGCAGTGGCCCGAACGCCGAGGATCTGATCGAAAGATGGTGCCGTTATTGCACCGACTACCCCAATATCTGGGACCAGGTGTCCCTGGGCTACGCCTGGTGGGACGCGTCCCTTGAAACGGATCTGCAAGCTCTCTGGCTGGAGCCCGGCCTGTTTGCGAAATCCAAGCGCAATTTCCTGGGGCGGTATGTCCAGGGCGCGTTCTCGAAGGCCGCGGTCGTTCACAAGCAGGAAAGTCGCCGCTCGAAAGCCGGACAGCGGGCACCCCGCCAATCGGAATTCAGCAACGACCACCTTCCGGAATGGTGGCGCCAGGCCGCCGCGCTCGACCAGCCATTCGTCCTCGACGAGGCTCGCAAGCAAGAACTCGGGCTCTTGTAACCCCAGGTCGCGGGCGAACTACCACCCACAAAAACGGGCCCTCGCGGGGCCCGTTCTGCGATCGTCTCGGTGCTGCCGGCGCTAAATGCAACGCGCCCGCTTGTCGCGTATCTTATTCGACGATGCTGGCGACGATGCCGGCCCCGACGGTGCGGCCGCCTTCACGGATGGCGAAGCGCAGCTTCTCTTCCATCGC
>NZ_JAYXIH010000059.1:0-19512 GCF_036016755.1 Aurantimonas sp. A3-2-R12
GATCTCTGGCGTGCAGTCGGCAACATCTGCGACCTGTTCGAGCCCGAAGAATGTTGGAACTACCTCAAGGCCGCTGGCTATGTTGCAGATTAATCGCCTGACGCTCTAATCGCTGCACCAGCAGCCGAGCGAGCGGGCTGTTGTCCCGATCCCGGCGACTTTCACCCTGCGGTATCGAGGCTCTCAACTACCACATTGTCGTTGGTGTAGATGCAGATCTCGGCGGCGATCTTCATCGCCCGGCGGGCGATCTCCTCGGCGTCGTAATCGGTCTCGGCCAGCGCCCGCGCGGCGGCGAGCGCGTAATTGCCGCCCGAGCCGATGGCGATGACACCATGCTCAGGCTCCAGCACGTCGCCATTGCCCGTGAGCGTCAGCGTGACGTGTTTGTCGGCGACGATCATCATCGCCTCGAGACGCCTCAGATAGCGGTCGGTGCGCCAGTCCTTGGCGAGCTCGACGCAGGCGCGCATCAACTGGTCGGGATATTGCTCGAGCTTGGCCTCCAGCCGCTCCAGCAGCGTGAAGGCGTCGGCCGTGGCACCGGCGAAGCCGGCGATCACGGCGCCCTCCTTGCCGATGCGGCGGACTTTCTTCGCGTTGCCCTTCATCACGGTGTTGCCAAGCGACACCTGGCCGTCGCCGGCGATCACCACCTTGCCGCCCTTGCGGACAGTGACGATGGTGGTGCCGTAGATCGTGGCCGGGTCGTGGTTCTCAATGCTCATGGTCGCGTCCTTTTCATCCGCGTCCCATGTGGACCCGGCAAAAGGAATTGCCAAGTGGGGGGTCACCCAGCCGCCTTGCGCGGCCGACCGCCCTTGGCGCCATTCGTCCGGGACGCGGCGATCTTGGCGGCGCTCCGGGCCTTGCCGCCTTTCCGTGCCACATCGACGAAGGAGCGTGTTCCGAACACCCCGGCCATCAAGCCGGCAATGGTGAAGTCGGCGTCGAGCCGTTCCCAATGGAGGCCGTCGTCTCCGAGAACTTCGACATCTGCCAGATCGGCATCCGACGCCTTTTCGAGCCCCTGAAGGGACCGGGTCGGGACCATGAAAGCGGCTCCGTTGAGAAATTCCACGACGACCCGGCCGGTTTCCGCATCGTAGTGGACCGAAACCGGCTGCGGCTGCCCGGCGCCCGCTTGCTTGCCGCGCCGCGTCGCTGCGTCGTACTCGGCATCTGTCAGTTCGAACTCAGCCATGAATCTCCTCCCACCGCCGGAGCAGCGCTGCCTGGTGTTCCGCCACCAGCGCCAGCGCTTTGCGCAATTCGCCCCTGGTCATGCGCCTTTGCTCGATCACCATCGGCCGTGCGCCGGTCAGATGGATACGGGCCTGCCCATCGCCGTAGACATGGACGTGCGCCGGTTCGTGATCGTTGAGGTAGATAACGACGCGCAGCCCGAGGGAACGCAGGACAGTAACCATGAAAGCATTTAACCCAACATGTTGGGTTTTTCAATAGTGCGCGCTGATAGAGAACCGAGGTGCCAATCTACGAGATTGCAAAGGGAATGTGCGGCGCTCTCCGGCATGCCCCCCATGACAGGGCCACGGCCCCGGTGCTAGAAGCCGGGCGACATCCGCGAGAAGGTGACAGCAAATGGGCGAGACAGCCGGACGGCGCGACGCCGTCGTCGAGAGAAAGACCAAGGAAACCGACATCCGCGTGCGCGTCGATCTCGACGGCACCGGACGGTCGACGATCGCGACCGGGGTCGGCTTTTTCGACCACATGCTGGAACAACTGTCGCGCCATTCGCTGATCGACATGGACGTCGCCGCCAAGGGCGACCTCCACATCGACGATCACCACACGGTGGAGGACACCGGCATCGCGCTCGGCCAGGCGATCAGACAAGCGCTCGGCGAGCGGCGCGGCATCCGCCGCTATGCCTCGCTGGATCTGGCCATGGACGAATGCCTGACGCGCGCGGCGATCGACGTGTCGGGTCGGCCGTTCCTTGTGTTTTCGGCGGATTTCACGCGCGACAAGATCGGCGGCTTCGACACCGAGTTGGTGCGCGAGTTCTTCCAGGCGCTGGCCCAGAACGCCGGCGTGACGCTGCACGTCACCAATCTGGCCGGGGCCAACGCCCACCATATCGCCGAGACCTGCTTCAAGGCGGTGGCGCGCGTGCTCGGCGACGCGGTGGCAATCGATCCGCGCCAGGCCGACCTCGTCCCGTCGACCAAGGGCACGCTGGCGTGAGCCGGGCAACGCGATCGGGACGACCATGGCGCTGACCCGTTTCATCGTCTTTGAACCACCGGAAAGCGACGGCGCGAAGGACGCGGTGTTCGTGCGCGACGCGTTCTCGTTCTGGGCGTTGCTGTTCACCTTCCTGTGGCTTTTCCGCTACCGCCTCTGGCTGGCGGGGATCGCCGCGCTGGCGCTGTCCTTTGCCATCACGCTGCTCGGCGAGCAGGGCTTCGACCTGACAGCGGCCGTCCTGCAATTCCTGCTCGGGCTGCTGATCGCGCTGGAGGGACCGAGCCTTCGCGCCGCGCGTTATCGGCGCAAGGGCTGGCGCGAGGTCGCCGCGTTCCAGGCCGCCGATCTGGCGGAGGCCGAACTCACATATTATGGCGGCGGTCGCCGGCCGGTCGACGCCCCGGCAGCACAGCCAGCGCTCGCCGCCGCTTCGTGGACGGCCGAGCGCCACAAACCAGCGCCGGCCCGCACCGGCGGATTCTTCGGCACGACGGGGACGCGATAATGCAGCGTATCGCGATCATCGACTATGGCTCGGGCAATCTGCACTCAGCGACGAAGGCCTTCGAGCGAGCCGCCCGCGAGGCCGGCATCGAGGCCGAGATCCTGCTCACCGCCGACCCCGAGGCCGTGCGGTCGGCGGACCGGATCGTCCTGCCGGGCGTCGGCGCCTTCGCCGACTGCCGGGCCGGGCTCGACGCCGTGCCCGGCATGGTCGCGGCGCTGGGCGAGGCGGTGGAAGCCAAGGCACGTCCGTTTCTCGGTATCTGCGTCGGTATGCAGTTGATGGCTTCGCGCGGGCTCGAAAAGACCATCACGCCGGGGCTCGGCTGGATCGCCGGCGACGTCGAGAAGATGGTGCCGTCCGATCCGTCGCTGAAACTCCCGCAGATCGGATGGAACACGATTCACGTGAGACATGCCCACCCGCTTCTCGCCGGCATCGCGACCGGGGACGCGGGGCTGCACGCCTATTTCGTGCATTCCTATCAGCTCGTCGCGACGAACGAAGCCGATGTCGTCGCCACGACCGACTATGGCGGCCCGGTCACCGCGATCGTTGTGAGCGGCAACAAGGCCGGCACCCAGTTTCACCCCGAAAAAAGCCAGAGGTTCGGTCTGGCTCTCATCGGCAACTTCCTCCAATGGACGCCTTGAAGCCCTTGCCCATTCTCTTTCCCGCCATCGATCTCAAGGACGGCGCCTGCGTGCGCCTCAAGCTCGGCCTCATGGACGAGGCGACGGTCTACAACGCCGACCCGGCCGCGCAGGCGCGGGATTTCCGCGACGCCGGCTTTTCCCACCTGCATGTGGTCGACCTCAACGGCGCCTTCGAGGGTAGGGCCGTCAATGGCGGCGCGGTGGAGGCCATCGTTGCGGCCGTCGGCGCGGACATGAGCATCCAGCTCGGCGGCGGCATCCGGACGCTGGCCGACATCGAGCGCTGGCTGGACAAGGGTCTGGCGCGGGTCATCCTCGGCACGGTGGCGGTGCGCGATCCGGACCTCGTGAAACAGGCCGCGCGATCCTTTCCCGGCCGCATCGCCGTCGGCGTCGACGCCAAGGGCGGCAAGGTCGCGGTCGAGGGCTGGGCGGAGACGTCCGCGCTGACGGCGATCGATCTGGCCCGGCGGTTCGAGGACGCGGGCGTCGCCGCGATCATCTACACCGACATCGACCGGGACGGGGTGCTGGCCGGCATCAACTGGGAATCCACCATCGATCTGGCCGAGGCCATGTCCATTCCCGTCATCGCGTCCGGCGGCCTCGCCTCGCTCGCCGATGTCGTGCGGCTGACCATGCCCGACGCCCACAAGCTCGAAGGCGCGATCTCGGGCCGGGCCCTCTATGACGGGCGGATCGACGCGCGGGAAGCGCTGAAGGTCCTGCAAGGAGCGGGCTGACCGCCTCGGGAATGTTTCACGTGAAGCAGGGAGGTCCTCTCGCTCCGGGTTTGCTGATCCGTTCGGCAAGCGCTAGATTTCGGCAATGAACATCCAGCAGAATGCCATCCGGACCGCCGACGATTTCCTGCGCTGGAACGAAGGGCGCGAGGGCAAGCGCGAGTTCGTAGGCGGGAGGATCGTCGAGATGATGACCGGCGGCACACGGCGGCACGCCGAGTTGACTCTGCAGCTGGCCTTTCTCCTGAAAAGCAAGCTGGACCATACCGGATTCCTCGTCACGGTCGCCGATTTCGCGGTCCGCACGCCGTTCGGCGTCCGCTATCCCGACGTCATGGTGACGCGGCGCGAGGGCGATCCGTCAGATCTCGCCACGGACTGCTCGGTCCTCGTTGCCGAGATCCTGTCGCCTTCCTCCCTGGCGATCGACTTCAGTGAGAAGGTCGAAGAGTACACGGCAATCCCATCGCTGGCGCACTATATGGTTCTGGCTCAGGACGAGGCCCGCATTTGGCTCTGGAGCCGGGGCGGCGACGGCGATTTTGGCAAACCGGAGATGATCGTCGGGAGCGAGGAGGCCGCTCCCCTTCCCGGCCTCGGGACCGAACTTTCGCTCCAGGAACTCTATGGCGGCATTGCCTGACGCCAACGACGGCAAGGTCAAGATTGCGTTGGGTCTGGTTCCGTGCGCTCCAAAAACGCCGCCACCGCCTCGTTGAATGCCTCCGGCGCATCGAGATTGGCGACATGGCCGCCGTTAACGCGGACGATTTCGGCGCGGCCGATCCGCCGTGCGATTTCGGCGGCGTGGTCGACCACCAGCGACACTTCGTCATCTCCCAGAATGACCAGACATGGAATGTCGAGCGCGCGGATTGCCGCTGGGTCGGCCGCAACGATCGCCTCATAGGTCGCGAGAATTGCCGCCGGCGGCATGGTGGCGAAACCCGCGATGAAGTGCCGTTCGGCGTCGGCTCCGACCCATTTGTTCCCGAATGCCGCCCGAACCGAGGCGATACCCAGCCGCGCGGTGCGGCGCTGGCCGAAAAGCCGGAACAGCGGCGACAGGATGCGCTGCGGCCCCAGTGCTTCCAGGATCGATCGCACCGGGCCGTGCAGCGACAGCGCGAGCGGCGTATCAGCGAGAACCAGCGCTTCGACGCGCTCGGGCTTTCGCGCCGCCATCTCTAGCGCCACCATACCGCCAAGCGACACTCCGCCGAGCGACACGCGATCGATGCCCAGCGCGTCGAGAAACCGGAATCCGTCCTCCGCAAGGGTTTCCACCGAGAGACCGCCAACATCGCCGCGCGTTTCGCCGTGGCCGCGGAAATCGGGGGCGACGATCCGCCGAAACTGCGACAGCGCCGGTATCTGCGCGGACCACACTGCCTTGGTCTGGACCGCGCCATGCAACAGCAGCAGGGGCGGGGCGCCCGTCTCGGTGGCCGCCGCGGCATCGCGATAGGCGACCGTCAGATCGCCGGCCTCGATCGTCCGTCGTTGCGCCGCGTCGCTCGCCATTGCCGCTCCAAAACCGCCTGATGGATTTGGCCTTCATCGAAGACCGGTTCGGCTCTATCATGACCACCATGAATATCCAGGCATCGGCCATCAAAACGGCGGACGACTTCCTGCGCTGGAACGAGGGGCGCGAGGGAAAGCGCGAATTCGTGCGGGGGAGGATCGTCGAGATGATGGTCAACGTATCGCGAAACCACGCCAAGTTGGCCTTTCTTCTGGGCCTGGCGCTTGGCGCGAAGCTCGACCTCGCCGCCTTCGACATCGGCTCGGCGGATTTCGCCGTGAAAACGCCCGCCGGGATTCGCTACCCCGACGTCTTCGTCGACCGGGCCGGCGGCAGCGGTTCGGACCTTGCCGCCCGCGCGCCGGTTCTCTTGGCGGAAATCCTCTCGCCCTCCTCGCTTGCCGTCGATTTCGGCGAAAAGGCCGAGGAATACACCGCGATCCCATCGCTTTCGCACTACCTCGTCCTCGCCCAGGACGAGCCTCGCGTCTGGCTGTGGAGCCGCGACGAGGAAGGGGCCTTCGCCAAGCCGGAGATGATCGTCGGACGCGAGGAAACCTTGCCTCTCACCGGCCTCGGCGTCACGCTGGCCCTTGCCGATCTGTATCGCGGCATCGCATAAGGTCCAAAGTTCAGACCGCACCGGACCCGTCTCTTGCCGCTTCAGACCCGATCGCCTTGGCCGCCAGGCCGACTCTCGACCGCCGTGGCAGCCGCGATGATCCGGACCTGCACCAGCCGGCGCCAGAACAGGCGCTGGCAGAAAGGCGACCGCCCCATGACCCTCAAGGCGCGCATCATTCCCTGTCTCGACGTCAAGGACGGCCGCGTCGTCAAGGGCGTCAATTTCGAGGGACTTGTCGATGCCGGCGATCCGGTGGCCGCTGCACAGGTCTATGACGCGGCGGGCGCCGACGAACTCTGCTTCCTCGACATCACCGCGTCCTCCGACAATCGCGAGACGATTTTCGACATCGTCGCTCAGACAGCCGAGCACTGTTTCATGCCGCTGACCGTGGGCGGCGGCGTGCGCGCCGTATCCGACGTTCGCCGGCTGCTTCTGGCTGGCGCCGACAAGGTCGCGATCAACACGGCCGCGGTGAACCGGCCGGAACTCGTCGCCGAGGCGGCCGACAAGTTCGGCGACCAGTGCATCGTCGTCGCCATCGACGCCCGGCGCGTCACCGCGGCAGGCGAGGAGCCGCGCTGGGAGATCTTCACCCATGGCGGGCGCACCGCGACCGGGATCGACGCCGTTTCCTTCGCCCGGCGCGTGGTCTCGCTCGGCGCCGGCGAAATCCTCCTCACCTCGATGGATCGCGACGGCACCAAATCCGGCTTCGACCTCGACCTCACCCGCGCCGTCGCCGACGCGGTTGGCGTGCCGGTGATCGCATCGGGCGGCGTCGGCACGCTGGATCACCTCGTCGAGGGAATCCGCGACGGTCACGCGGCAGCGGTCCTCGCCGCCTCGATCTTTCATTTCGGCGCCCATACGATCGGCGAAGCCAAGGCGCATATGGCGGCGGCTTCGATCCCGATGCGGCTCGACCCGGTCGACTGAGCAATGGTTCGCGAGATTCGCATCCGCTCCAGCGCCGCTGTAGATGTCTCAACGACAGCATGCTTCCGGCCAAGATTGGCTCCGCATTCTTGAATGACGCTGGAAAGACCGCATAGCGAAAGGGCATCATGATAGGCTTCACCCTCGCCGATCTGGAGACGATCGTCGCCGCGCGTGCCGCATCCAAGGATAGCGGCTCCTACACCGCCTCGCTGGCCGCCAAGGGCATCGGTCATGTCGCCAAGAAGCTCGGCGAGGAGGCGGTCGAAACGGTCATCGCGGCGGTTTCGCAGGACGACGAGCGTTTGACCTCGGAGGCGGCCGATCTCCTCTATCATCTCATGGTCGCGCTGCAGCTTCGCCATGTGCCGCTCGCGGCAGTGATGGACGAACTTCAGCGGCGCACGGCGCAAACGGGGATCGCCGAAAAAGCCGGCCGGCCGCCGGAACTGGGACAGGCGAACGGCTGATGGACCAGCTCGCGCCCTCGAAGTTTTCGCCCTATCGGGTCTTCTCGGCCGCCGAATGGGCGAAGTTTCGCGCCGACGCTCCGCTGACGCTCACCGAGGACGAGGTCAACCGGCTCCGTTCCATGAACGACCCGGTCGATCTCGACGAGGTCGCCCGCATCTATCTCGCCGTCTCGCGGCTGCTCTATGCCCATGTGGAATCGTCGCAATTGCTGTTCCGCCAGCGTCAACGATTCCTGTCGGAGGGCGGCGCCCATCCCAAGACGCCGTTTATCATCGGCATCGCCGGCTCGGTCGCGGTCGGCAAGTCGACCACTGCCCGCGTCCTGAAGGAGCTTTTGGCCCGCTGGCCGTCCTCGCCCAAGGTGGACCTGATCACCACCGACGGCTTCCTCTACCCCAATGCCGTGCTGGAGGCCGAGGGGCTGATGCAACGCAAGGGGTTTCCCGAAAGCTACGACGTCGGCACGATCCTGCGCTTCCTCTCCGAGATCAAGGCCGGCGTGCCGCGGGTCGAGGCGCCGGTCTATTCGCATTTCGTCTACGATGTCGTGCCAGGCGAACGCATCACCATCGACCGACCCGACATCCTGATCTTCGAGGGGCTCAACGTCCTGCAAGTGCGCGACATGCCGAAGGACGGCAAGGCCGTGCCGTTCGTCTCCGACTTCTTCGACTATTCGATCTATATCGACGCCGACGAGGTCGACATCCAGCGCTGGTACGTGGAGCGCTTCATGCGGCTGCGCGAGACGGCGTTCCGCGAGACCGACTCGTTTTTCCACCGCTATTCGCAGGTGCCACAGGACGAGGCCCTGAAGATCGCCGAAGGCCTGTGGAGCAACATCAACGGCAAGAATCTCTACGAGAATATCCTGCCGACGCGCCCGCGCGCCGACCTGATCCTGCGCAAGGGGCCGAACCACCTGACCGAGCAGGTCGCGCTGCGCAAGCTATAGAGCGCCGGACACCGAACAGGCGCGAGGCGCTTTCCGGTCACGCGGTTTTCACCGCGCCGTTCCTCCCGACACCGACTAAGATGGTCGTTGCCATCATCCCATCGGATCGCGTCCATGCGATCATCGAGGAGCCCCGCCGCCGTGTTCGTCTCCTTCTTTCCCCAGCCGAAGCTGTTCTTTCTGTCGGCGATCGCGTGGACCGCCGTCGCGGTCGCCGCCTGGTACGTCTTCGGCGCCGACGCTGGCGCCTGGTTCGGACTGCCGCCGCTCGCCGAAAACGCGCCGCCGATCATCGGCGTTTCGATCTTCTGGTCGCCGGCCTTCCTGTGGTTCTACGTCTATTTCGCCATCGTCGTCGCGATCTTCGCGGCCTTCTGGATGGTCTATGCGCCGCATCCCTGGGCGCTCTGGTCGATCCTCGGATCGGCGTTGATCCTCTTCACCACCTACTTTCAGGTGCAGGTGAGCGTCGCGATCAACGCCTGGTACGGGCCGTTCTACGACTTCATCCAGGCCGCCCTGTCGCGATCGCGGCCGGTAACGATCGAGGAATTCTACGGCGAGATGCTGACCTTCGCCGGCATCGCCTTCGTCGCCGTTACCGTCGGCGTGCTCACCCGCTTCTTCGTCAGCCACTACATCTTCCGCTGGCGCACGGCGATGAACGACTACTACATGTCGTACTGGCCGAAGCTTCGCCGCATCGAGGGGGCCTCGCAGCGCGTCCAGGAAGACACGATGCGCTTCTCGACCACCATGGAGGATCTCGGCGTCCGGCTGATCGATTCGGTCATGACGCTGATCGCCTTCCTGCCCGTCCTTCTGGTGCTCTCGGCCAACGTCAAGACGCTGCCGCTGGTTGGCGAGGTGCCCTACGCCCTGGTCATCGCGGCGATCGTCTGGTCGCTGTTCGGCACCGCGTTCCTGGCCATCGTCGGTATCAGGCTCCCGGGCCTGGAATTCCGCAACCAGCGGGTCGAGGCGGCCTATCGCAAGGAGCTCGTCTATGGCGAGGACGACGGCGCCCGGGCTGAGCCCCCGGTGGTCGCCGAGCTGTTCTCGCATGTCAGGCGGAATTATTTCCGGCTCTACTTCCACTACATGTACTTCAACGTCGCCCGCATCGCCTATCTGCAGACCGACAACATCTTTCCGATGCTGATGCTGGCACCGACGATCGTGGCCGGCGCCATCACCCTCGGCGTGATGACGCAGATTCTCAATGCCTTCGAGCAAGTGCGCTCGTCGTTTCAGTATCTGGTGAACTCCTGGACGACGATCGTCGAGCTTCTGTCGATCTACAAACGTCTCAGGGGCTTCGAGGCGGCGATCGACGACGAGCCGTTGCCGGAGATCGACCAGCGCTGGCTGGAGGGCCGGGAGGCGGGCGCCGAAGCGTGAGGCGCGCTCCCCAGACTCGCCTCATGCCGGCCGCGTCACCCGCCTGAGGGTGAGATTGATGCGGCCGCCGTTCTTCAGGAGCGCCGAGGTGGCCGGATAGATCCGGTCGACGCCGTGAAAGGCGAGGCGCCCCTCACCGCCGAGCACGACGATGTCGCCGGATTGCAGCCGGATCGACGTGGTTCGTCCGCCGCGCGTGGTCTCGCCGACCCGGAACAGGCAGTCGTCGCCGAGCGAGATCGACACCACCGGCGCCGCCAGATCCTCTTCGTCGCGATCCTGGTGCAGGCCCATCTTGGTGCCGGTCTCGTAGAAATTGACCAGGCAGGCCTCGGGCGGATGGTCGAAACCCGACATGTCCTCCCAGATTTGCAAAAGCTGGGGTGGCATCGCCGGCCAAGGCGCACCGGTCACCGGGTGGGTGGGCTGATAGCGATAGCCGGCGCGGTCGGCGACCCAGCCGAGGCCGCCGCAGTTGGTCATGCGCACGGACAGCGGCTTGCCGGTGCGTGGCATCACCGGCTGGAACAGCGGCGCCGCCGCGACGACGGCACGGATCGCCTCAAGCAGCGCGACCTGATCGTCGCGGGAAAGATGGCCCGGACTGTGCCGGACGCCTTTGGGAAGCACGTTCATGAGGGGTCAGACCGACGCATCCGCATGACGATCGCTGCTCACGACAGATAGCCCAGCTGCGCCGCCAGCGCGACGGCATGAGTGCGGTTCGATGCGTTCACCTTGCGCGTCGCCGCCGCGAGGTACTGGGAAATCGTGTATTCCGACAGCGACAGGATAGTGCCGATCTCCGACGAGGTCTTGCCTAGCATGGCAAGCTTCAGGCAATCGCGCTCGCGCGTCGACAGCGGGTTGTTCTTGCGGTTCTCCTCGAAACGCGCCGCGGCCAGCATGCCGAACACCGTGAACGCAATCAGATGCAGCTCGCGCACCGTCTGTGCTGACAGATTGGGGGCCCTGCCGGCAAAGGAAAGGGCGCCACTGAAGGCGGTCAGGCCGTGAACCGGGAACAGCGCGCCGGCCAGATAGCCTTCCTCGAGCAGCATCTGGGCCGCCGGGGTCGGTTCCGGCTCGTCGGCCCCGTAAAGCGTCTCGATGTCCCAGACGAAGGGCATCGGATCGGCCTGCAATGCCCCCACCACCAGCTTGAAACGGTGCAGCCCGAGTTGCTCGTAGGAGCGGGCGAAGTCGTCCGGCCAATTGCCCAGCAGGTAACGCGTCGCCATGCCGCCATCGTCGGTCGATGGCATCGCCAGAACCGCCACATGCGAGAAGCCGTAATCGGCCGCGATCCTATTGAGCAGTGTCGAGAGGCGCTCGTCATCCCAGGGCGCCGCGACGGCCGAGAGGCGTTCGAGCGCGCCGCTCATGCCGCCTCCGTCTCCGGAAAAACAGCCCGTTCCCTTTGGTCTTGCGGCCGGCTCACACCGTGTCCGCCCGCTCTCGTCGCACCGCGCATCGCCGCACCGCCTCTCGCGATCTCCCATCTCCACGTCTCGATTCCCACTGAGGGTCCCCGAATCGGACAGGCTATGTTGATCCCAATCCGGGCCGGATTGGTAGACTTGACAACGGCCTCCTCAGCACTCGCCTGTGCGTGTTCTTGCCGCATGCGGCGGTTCGGAGGGCGGGCGCAACGGGTGGCAAGGGCGTCCTGTAGCCCCCATGTAGCATCCAGAATATTTTTGCCCCCGGCGAAAACGACCCTCCTCGGCGCTCCGCGTCTCATCCAACCAGAAGACGTCATGACAGATTTTTCCCCCCGCGAGATCGTCTCCGAACTCGATCGTCACATCATCGGCCAGAAGGACGCAAAGCGCGCCGTCGCGGTGGCGCTGCGCAATCGCTGGCGACGCCAGCAGCTCGAAGGCAGCCTGCGCGAAGAGGTGATGCCCAAGAACATCCTGATGATCGGACCCACCGGCGTCGGCAAGACCGAGATTTCCCGCCGTCTCGCGCGGCTCGCCGGCGCGCCGTTCATCAAGATCGAAGCGACCAAGTTCACCGAGGTCGGCTATGTCGGCCGCGACGTCGAGCAGATCATCCGCGATCTCGTCGAGATCGGCATCGGCCTGGTACGCGAGAAAAAGCGCGAGGAGGTGAAGGCGAAAGCCCATCAGGGCGCCGAGGACCGGGTGCTGGACGCGCTGGTCGGCAAGACCGCCTCGCCGGCGACCCGCGATTCCTTCCGCAAGAAGCTGCGGTCGGGCGAACTCGACGACAAGGACATCGACATCGAGGTCGCCGACACCGGCAATCCGATGGGCGGCATGGAAATCCCCGGTATGCCGGGTGCCAATATCGGTGTTCTCAATCTGTCGGAGATGTTCGGCAAGGCGATGAACCGCACCAAGCAGCGCCGCACCAGCGTGCGCGAGAGCTATGAATTCCTCATCGGTGAAGAGTCCGACAAGCTGCTCGACCAGGAGCAGCTGGTGCGCGAGGCGATAGACGCGGTCGAGAACAACGGCATCGTGTTCCTCGACGAGATCGACAAGGTGGCGAACAAGGACGGGCATTCGGCAGGCGTATCGCGCGAAGGCGTGCAGCGCGATCTCCTGCCCCTGGTCGAGGGCACCACGGTCGCGACCAAGCACGGGCCGGTGAAGACCGATCACATTCTGTTCATCGCGTCCGGTGCGTTCCACGTCTCCAAGCCGTCGGACCTTCTGCCCGAGCTGCAGGGCCGGTTGCCGATCCGCGTCGAATTGCGGGCGCTGACCAAGGAGGACTTCCGCCGCATCCTCACCGAGACGGAGGCCTCGCTGATCAAGCAGTATATCGCCTTGATGAAGACCGAGAACGTCGATCTGGAAATCACCGACGACGCCATCGACGCCATCGCCGACACGGCGGTGGCGCTCAATGGCTCGATCGAGAACATCGGCGCGCGGCGGCTGCAGACGGTGATGGAGCGGGTGCTCGACGAGATTTCCTTCGAGGCGCCCGACAAGCCGGGCGAGAGCTACCGGGTCGACGCCGCCTATGTGCACAAGGCGCTCGACGGCATCGCTGGCGATACCGATCTGTCGCGGTTCATCCTCTAAAGCAACGGCCTGGCGGCCCGTGCCCGCGGTCTCACGCGGCGGCGCGGGCCGGCGCGGCAAGCTCAAACGGAACGATCCGCGGGGTACCGTCGCGTCTTGCCACCAGCACCGAGGCCGGCGGCACGATCGTCCAGTTTCCGGCGTCCGCGTCGCAGGGCTCCGAGGCGACGACGATGCCGTCACCCTCGCGGCGCCAGTACAGCGACGGCGGCAAGCCGTCATTGGCCCAGCGATAGGCCCAGAGGGTCTCGCCGTCGCTGTGGACGGCGGCGAAGCGAAGCGGTGCAGTCTCACCCGTCGCGCGAACCGTCGACCCGATCGCGGTGAGGGTTGCCGCGATGGCGCCGACGGGATCGTCGTCGAGGCCGCGTCCCAGCGCCGCCAGGAAGATCGCCTCCGAATCGCTGGTCCCGCGTCGCTTCGGATAGAGCGCGTCCGGGATCAGATCATCGATGCGCCGGCGCAGGCGCTCATAGCCGCCGATCTGGCCATTGTGCATGAACAGATGCCGGCCGTCCGCGAAGGGATGGCAATTGGCCGTGGAGACCTCGCCGTAGGTCGCGGAGCGCACATGCGCCAGGAACAGCGGTGAGCGGATCTGGCGGCAGAGCGAAACGAGATTGGCGTCCGACCAGGCCGGCGATATGCCGCGATAGACGCCGGCCTCGGGGCGCTCGCCATACCAGCCGATGCCGCAGCCGTCGCCATTGACGATCGTCTTGGCTTCGCGCGCCGCGAGGGACTGGGAGATCAGCGAGGCACGCGGCTCGACCAGCAACCGGTCGAGGAAGATGGGCGGGCCGGCATAGGCAAGAAGACGGCACATCGGGCGTGACACCGCGAGAGGGTTGGCCACGACCATGTCGTCGCGGGGACGTGCCAGTCTGATGTGGTCATGGTTAACGGACGCTTAAGAATTTGCCCCCGTGGCCGTCCGTTTCACGTGAATCGATCGACGCCCGGAGGGTCACAACCGCCCCATTGGCAACCGCAGCTATCGCCGTCGCCGCTTTTCCTTCAGCGCCGCCTCGGCGCGCGTGGCGGCCGTCTCAAGCTCGGCGAGCAGGCGCTTTATGTCGCCGGCGGGAAGGATCGCGATCGTCTCGGCCAGCCGGTTGGCCAGCGCCGTCGCCTCGGGGCTCAGTCCGGCGGTTTCGACCGTGACCTTCGGATGCGAGAGTTCGGCCAGCCGCTCCAGCTCCTCCGCCTCGTCCCAGATCACGTTGAGATAGCCGATGATGCGCTGCAGGAGTTCCCAGGTCGGGCGTCCGCGCCGGCCGTGTTCGAGCGCCGAGAGATAGGCACTCGAAATCCCGAGCGCCGCGGCCATTTCGCCCTGGGTCACGCCACGCTCCTTGCGCATGACGCGGATCTTCTCGCCAAAGGGGGTCATGCGAAGCGCCTCACCCGCACATAGAGCGCACCCGCGCCGCCGTGATGGCGCTCGGCGCTGTCGAAGCCGGACACCAGCGGGCGGAATTCCGGATTGGCGAACCACAGCGGCACCATCCGCCTGAGCACCCCGCGCGATCCAAACGCAGCGCCCGGACGAGCCCCGCGACCGGTGATCACGAGCACATGGCGCAGTCCCATCACCTGGGCCTGGCGCAGGAAGCCGAGCAACGCGTCGTGGGCGACCTCTTGCGTCATCTCGTGCAGATCGATGCGCGCCTCGATCGCGACCCGGCCCTTGGCGATCTTGCGACGCGTCGGCCTTTCGATCGGATGCTGGGTCAGCCGCCGGCCACTGCGCTCCGGCGCCGCCGACGGCCCGGGTGCGGCGGTCTCCGCCGCCTGCCGCCCGCTAGCGGCGGTAAAGGCTGGTGACAGCTTATCCTGCGACGGCTCCTCGGGCATTTTCGGATGCGCCTTGCCCTTCAGCGGCATCGCCGTGCGGGCGACGCTCGCCCACAAACGGGCATCCTCGCCACTGAGGCGTCGTCCGCGCCTCACCGCGCCAGACTTTCGGCGAGCCTCGCCGGCGCCAGGACATGAAAATCCGCCGCGTGGCGAATCCGCCCGGCGATCCGGCCGGCGTCCGGTCCCGAACCGACGAAAATGTCGGCGCGGGCAGGTCCGAGAATGGCCGAGCCGGTATCCTGCGCGATCATCAGGCGGCGGAACGGCTCGCCGGCCACGACAAGCTGCGGCGCGTCGATGAAATAGGGCACGCAGAAGGTCGCGAGTTCCCGGTCGACGGCGATCGAGGCCAGCGCCGTGAGCGGCACCTTTGCCGCGCCGATCGGGCCCTTTGCCGGGTCGTTCACCGGCATGTCCCGAAAGAAGATGAAGGAGCGATTGCGGTTGAACAGGGTCTGCCGCCGCTCCGGATGTGCCGCCAGCCACCCCCTGATGCCGTCCATGTCGGCTTCGGCCAGCGTGAGCTCGCCCTCATCGACCAGGCTACGGCCGATCGCGGTAAACGGATGTCCGGTCTTGGCGGTATAGCTCACGCGGGTTTCGCGCCCGCCCGGAAGGCGCAGCCGGGCCGATCCCTGAATGTGGATAAAGAACGCCTCCACCGGATCGTCGAGCCAGGCGATTTCGAGACCCCGGCCGGCCAGCGCGCCGGCTTCGATCGCGGCCCGGTCGGGATATTCATCGAGCAGCCCGCAAGGGGTGCGACGCGCGAAGCGGAACGAGGGATCAAGCCCCGGCGGGCGCGATACGTCGTCGATCTTCACCAGATCCTGCGGTCGCGCGTAGAGCGGGAACCGAAACCGATCGGTGCGCACCGGCGAAGCGGCGACGATTGGCTCGTAATAGCCGGTAACGAAGCCCGGCGTGTCGGCCTCGGTGCCTTCCGGCAGGATGCGCAGCGGGGTGAAATGCGTCTCGAAGAACGACCGCGCCACCGCGCCATCCAGATCGCCAGCGGCCATCGCCGCTTCCGCGGCGGGCCGAAAGGCGCCCGGCGCGATGTCCAGAGACCCCGCCGACACCTCGTCCTTGAGGAACCGGGGAGCGCTGTCGCGAAATGCGGCGAAGGCCAGGGTGTGATCGGCTTCGGCCCAGCCCGGCAGGTCGGCGAAGCTGCGGCGCACGAAGCGGGTCATGGAAGGGCTCGCCGCTCCGGTTCAGTCTTCTTCGGATTCGGTCCCGGCCAGCTTCCAGTTCGGATCGCGCGAGCGTATGTCGCGCGAGAATGTCCAGACATCCTTGACCTCGACGACGGCTTCCGGATCGCCCTCGACGATCTCGCCGTCCGGCTTCAGCACGGCCGAAATCAGCTGCGCCACGATACGCACCGTCACCAGCGCCTCGCGATCCTTCTTTTCGGCGGACACGACCTCGGCGTCATCGATGCCGACGAAGGAGGACTGCATGCGCTCGCCGCGCTGTTCGCGGTCGGTGATCGCTTGTTCGAAGCCCTGATACACCTCGCTCGACAGGAGGTTCTGCAAGACCTTGCGGTCGCCGTCGGCAAAGGCGGTGACGATCATTTCATAAGCGAGCTTGGCGCCCTCGAGGAATTCCCCCGGCTCGAAATTCGGGTCGTCGTCGCGGATGCGACGCAATTCGCCATTGAGCGGGGTGCCTGGCGCGGCCAGCTTGTCGATGGCCTCGTAGGTATTCGGGGGCGTGGCGACATCACCGCCGGGAAGGCGGCGGTGCGGCAAGGTGACGACATTGTCGTTGGGCGCGGCTTCCCCTGGCCGCCCCTCTCGCCGCGAATAAGGATCGAAGGGCGGGCGCTCGCTGCCGGTACGCCGGCCGAGAACGCTGCGCAGCTGAAACAGGACGATCGCCGCAAGCACTATGAAAAAGATCGTCCCGAAACTCATTGGTTCTGTCGCCTCGCCGTCGCACATGCCATTCGCCCCCATATAGAGACGGCCGGCTATGCATTCAAATTCGTTTCGGGACTTCCTATCTGATCTTGCGACGCGGTGCTGCCCGAAACGCGCATGAGGGGCATTATGCCGTCAAAGGAGTGACCAAACCATGCCCTTCGCCCTGATCCCTTTCCTGCTCCTGGTAATTCCGATCCTGGAGATCGCCGTGTTCATCCTGGTCGGCAACATGATCGGCCTGTGGCCGACGCTCGGTCTCGTCCTGTTGACCGCGATCGTCGGCACGCTGTTGCTGAAGCAGCAGGGCCTGTCGACGCTGGCGCGCATCCAGGCCGACATCCGCGCCAAGCGCATGCCGGGGCGCGATCTCGTCCACGGCGTTATGATTGCCATGGCCGGCATCCTGCTTTTGACCCCCGGCCTCGTCACCGACACGATCGGCTTCCTGCTGTTCGTGCCGAAAATCCGCGACGGGATCTGGAATTTCATGAAAAGCCGCGTGGTCGTCGTGGCGCAAGGGGCTGGGACATCCGGCACGTGGAATTCCGGCGCCCGCGGCCCACAGCCCGACCCGCGGGCTGGCGGCGGGCCGGACGTGGTCGATCTCAGCGGCGAGGAGTTCGAGCGCCGGCCCGACGCCTCCTCGCCCTGGAACGACAAGCGCGATGGCGACGACACGCCGCAAGGCCGCATCCTGCACTGAGCCGGACGCGGCGGCGCGAGGTCGGCCTTCATCTTGTCCTCGCCTTGACCGCGTGATAGCGCTCGCGCCCATTATTTCCTGCCGGCCTGGCATAGCGCCCGGCCCGCTAACACTGGCACCGGGCGCGCCTTCGCGGCGACATCAGCCGGGACCAGCATCGAGACGGGAGCCAACATGTCCGACACAAACGATCAGAAGACCACCGGCAACGGCAATGGTGCCGCCACCGGCGACGGTGCCGCACAGCCCGCGACGCCGCCGAGCATCAACATCCTCACCCAGTATATTCGGGATCTCTCCTTCGAGAGCCCGAACGCGCCGGGCGTCTTGCGCGGCCAGACCAAGGCGCCGGCCATCAATATCGGCGTCAATGTCGGCGCCAACCCGATCGAGGGCTCCGACGGCGACTACGACGTGCGGCTGACGATGAACGCCAAGGCCGGCGAGGGCGCCGAGCTGATGTTCAATGTCGAGCTGGAATATGGCGGCGTCTTCAAGCTGCAGAACTTCCCGCAGGAGCATCTCCTGCCGGTGCTGTTCATCGAATGCCCGCGGCTGTTGTTCCCCTTCGCCCGCCAGGTGATGGCCGACGTGACCCGCAATGGCGGCTTCCCGCCGCTGATGATCGACCCGATCGACTTCTCGCAGCTGTTCCAGCAGCGCATGGCCGAGGAGCGCGCCCGCCAGCAGGTCCAGACTGCCTGAGGCGACGTCGCTTCATCGTTCCTTGAGACAAGAAACGCCGGCGACATCGCACGATGCCGCCGGCGTTTTGATGACCAGCACCTTGCGCGGGCGCGATCAGGCGTCGGTCGTCGCTGCCGCCTGCGGGCGCTCCAGAAAACGCCACCACAGCGCCTCCTCGCCCATCGTCGCAACGAAGGCGCGGTGGCGCGCGGCCTCGTCCGCCGTCAGCCGGGGCGGCAGCGGCACCGGCCGCGGCTCGATCCTGCCGAAATCGCCATCCGTCCCGTCGCCGGCCGTATCGATCTCCACCGCCAGTCCCAGCGCCGCCTGCCGGCCGCCGATCAGCTCGATATAGACCTCGGCGAGAAGCTCCGAATCCAAGAGCGCCCCGTGCTTGTCGCGACGGCTGGTGTCGATCGAAAAGCGCGAGCACAAGGCGTCGAGCGTTGCTGGCGCCATCGGGAACTTGCGCCGCGCCATCGGCAGCGTGTCGATGACGACCGACGGGTCGATCGGCGGCTGGCCGATGCGCTTCAGTTCGGCGTTGAGAAACCGCGTGTCGAAGGCGGCGTTGTGGGCGATCAGCCGGGCGCCGGCGAAGAACTCGAGGAATTCCCCGGCGATCTCCTCGAACAGCGGCTTGTCGGCCAGAAACTCATCGGAAATGCCGTGGACGTCGAAGGCGCCGGGATCCACCTTGCGGCCGGCCGGGCGGACGAAGGTGTGGTAGCTCTTGCCGGTCGGGATGTGGTTCCACAACTCGACGCCGCCGATCTCGATCACCCGCTCGACCTCCGGGTCGAGACCCGTGGTTTCGGTGTCGAAGACGATTTCCCGCATGCCATCCCCCGCTTTGGGGTGTTGTCATGCAGCGGAGCGGAAGAGGCAAGGGGTGGGGTGGAGGCTATCCACCGGCGAAGTGATTGTTCTTGTTGTGTTCTGATTAATGCGCCGCCTCCTTTAGCCTCCCACTACAGAAATCGATTGGCTCGCGCCCATGCCTGCCAATCGACCTGTGCGCTGTCGATTGGCTCAAGGGTCTCATCGAGAGCGTGATTGTCTCCAAAGATCATGAGATTTTCACAGGACCAGCGGGCCGAAGGAGCGATGAGGCCAGAGGTGGCTCGGGAAAATTGGACAGCGTGCTGAGTGGATTGTCTGCCTGAAGGCGGCCAGGATGGCCGAGATCAGGAGAGACGATGAGCAAGAGACCCAGGCGGAAC
>NZ_JAYXIH010000006.1:0-151667 GCF_036016755.1 Aurantimonas sp. A3-2-R12
GATCTCTGGCGTGCAGTCGGCAACATCTGCGACCTGTTCGAGCCCGAAGAATGTTGGAACTACCTCAAGGCCGCTGGCTATGTTGCTGATTAATCGCCTGACGCTCTAGTTCAACAGCTCTTGGGTCTTCATCCGGAACGAATCCAGCATCGTCAGTGAAATCCGATCGACGCCGAGTTGCTTGGCCTGGACGACGGCCCGCCGGACCACTTCGGCCTGGCTTTCCGCGCGGATGACACGATGGCAGCCGGGAATGATGCCGGCACAGTCTAGTTCGTACATGAACGATCCTCCCTGATCAGCTACACATACGATTCGCGAAACGCCGAATCAATGAAACACCTTTACATTTCGTTAAAAAATTACAAGTCAGGGCCACTTCACAATCGGCGGCATCGACGACAGGATCGAGGCGACGTTGCCACCGGTCTTGAGGCCGAACAGCGTGCCGCGGTCATAAAGCAGATTGTATTCGACATAGCGGCCGCGGCGGATCAGCTGCTCCTCCCGATCCGCCTCGGTGTATGGCTGGACGACGTTGTGGCGCACGATGTGCGGATAGACCACCAGAAACGCCTTGCCGACGTCGCGAGTGAAGGCGAAGTCGGCGTCCCAGCCGCCTTGCTCCTCGGACGAGTGCAGCCAATCATAGAAGATGCCGCCGACGCCGCGCGCCTCGCCCCGGTGCGGCAGGTAGAAATATTCGTCGCACCATTCCTTGAAGCGGGTGTAGTCGGCGACATCCCCGTGCCGTTCGCAGACGAACTTCAGTGCTTTGTGGAAGGCGAGGGTGTCGCGATCGTCGTCGGTGCGGCGCCGTTCGAGCGTCGGGGTCAGGTCCGCGCCGCCGCCGAACCACTGCCGGGTCGTCACCACCATGCGGGTGTTCATGTGGACCGCCGGCACATTGGGATTGCGCATATGGGCAATCAGCGAGATGCCGGACGCCCAGAAGGTCGGATCCTCCTCGGCGCCGGGGATCTGCTTGCGGAACTCCGGGGAGAATTCGCCAAAAACCGTTGAGGTGTGGACGCCGACCTTCTCGAACACCCGGCCGTGCATCATCGACATCAGGCCGCCGCCGCCATCGCCCTCCCGCGACCATTCGGCGCGTTCGAAGCGGCCGGCCGCGAGCCCGGTTTCTTCGCCGAATTCAGCCTCGATCTCCTCGAAAACGCCGCAGATTCGATCGCGCAATACCTCGAACCAAGCCTGTGCGGTTGCCTTTTTGGCTTCGATGTCGTCCGGCAGCCCTTCAGGCAGGTTCGGCTGTTCCATGGGGTGTCACTCTCATGCGTCGGGGCTGGGCCCACGATCCATCCTTTTCACGGCACGGCGCTGGACATTTCCCCGGCGGTGCCACCTGTTGCAGGGCAATGGCATCCGGCAGCCGCCCGCGCAATGCCAAGTTCATGAAGCGGCAAAAGGGGTTTGCCAAACCTAGCGGAAAAGCTGCGCAAAAGATCGTCCGAATTTATGGCCCAGGCTGCTCGCCATGTCGCGGCATGGGCGCCGATTCGCAAAAACCACGGCGGGCCGCTATCTTTTCCGTCCGTGTCCGATTGCGATCACAGAGATAGTCCATGTCCCGGCTTATCCGCCCGCCGCTCGACGGCCTTGCCAAACGCCTGCACGAAACCCGCGACGATAGGGCGGCGGGACGGATTCGCGGGCAGGGCGGCGACAGCTTCGTGCGCGAGACCTTTAAGCTGCCGCGCGAGGCCGCGCGCACCAAGGCGCGGGAGTGGTTCGACCGCTATCCCAAGGCTGCCTACTGGACCTCGGTGGAAAGCTGGCGGCAGCTGCCCGAGGGCGAGATCGAATTCACCATGCGCCGGCTGCCAAGCGCCGACTGAAGCCTGAGCCGACAAAAGGCGGATTAAGCGCCCGCTACCTCCGTAGGTGCGGAAAAGGAGACGCCTTTCGCAGCGTCGTCCTCCCGCGCGTCGTCCTTTGACGAAGCGCTTGTACTGTCCGCCACGGCTCTCCTGCCGGCGGACGGGGCCACAGCTGTTGCATCGCCATTCTGAAAGGATTGAACGAGGGCGTCGATGTGCTCGCCGGCCATCGGCCGCCCGAAGTAAAATCCCTGAACTTCCTCGCATCCCTGCGCTCTCAACAGGTTGGCCTGCTCGATCGTTTCGACGCCCTCGGCGTTCGATTTCATGCCGAGGGCCCGGCCCAGACTGATCACAGCGTTGATGATACTGTCGGCGTGATCGTCACGGCCCATATCGGCGATAAAGGATCGGTCGATCTTGATCTTGTCGAAGGGAAATCGCCGGAGATAGCTCAAGCTGGAGTAGCCTGTTCCAAAATCGTCCATGGCGATCTTTACGCCCAACTCTTTCAGCGCGGTCAAGATGGCGATGGTGGCGTCGGTGTCTTGCATTAGGACACCCTCGGTGATTTCCAACTCCAGACGTCCAGCATTCATACCGGTCTCTTCGAGCGCATGCCGGACCACCGCCACGAGATCGCCGCGGCGAAACTGCACCGGCGAGACATTGACCGCGACTTTTAAAGACGGCCACGCCTGGGCCTGGCGGCAGGCCGTATGAATGACCCAGTCGCCGATCGGCAAGATCAGCCCCGTCTCTTCGGCAAGGGGAATGAAACGATCTGGCGCAATCATCCCCTGCTCCGGATGATTCCAACGTATCAGGGCCTCGACGCCGATGAGCGCGCTTGTCGCCAGATCGATCTGAGGCTGGAAGTGCAACTGCAACTGGTCGTTTGCCAACGCCCGGCGCAGGTCGATTTCCATCGTCTTGCGCTCCAGCAAGCGGCGATTCATCTCCTCCTCAAAGAATTGGTAGTTTCCGCGTCCGCCGCTCTTGGCGCGATAAAGCGCCATATCGGCCTGCTGAAGCAGGTGGGATGGATCGGCTTGTCCACCGGGCTCGCAAATCGTGATCCCGATGCTCACGCCAATCATCGCTTCCTGCCCTGAAAGATCGAATGGCTCTGCGAATATGGCGATCAGTCTCTGGGCCAGCTGAGCGGCTCCGTCGGGCTGGGCGATCCGCTTCTGGATGATGGCGAATTCATCTCCGCCTAGCCGCGCCAGCACGTCGTTCTGGCGTAAGGTCTCGCTCATTCGGTCACTGACCTGCTTCAGCAACTCGTCCCCGGCTGCGTGACCCAAGAGATCGTTGACCTCCTTGAAGTGATCGAGATCGAGAAAAAGCACGGCGGCGGGCGTTCCGTCACGCGCGACATCGGCAATGGTGTGGGTCATCCACTCCTGAAAAACGGCGCGATTGGGCAGGTTGGTGAGGGCGTCGTGGCTCGCCAGAAACGAGGCGCGTTCGAGCATCCTGCGCAGCAAACGCAGCGGTACCGTGCGCAAGGCGATGAAAATGCCCGCGCCGAGAAGGCCGGACAGAACGAAGACCATGAAGCTCTGGATCAACTGCGGCCGCAGCGAGCGCTCGAACTCCACACGCCCCACAATCACCCCCGCATCGTAGAGAGGGTGGCTATCGCGGATGGTGGGACTGAGAAGCGGGGTGACGCCGGTGGCGTGTTCGGCGATGAGGTCGCCATTTTCAGCGAAGACCCGTTGAATTTCCGTGTAGGTCTCGCGCGCTGCGTCGTCGAGCAGTTCCTGGATGCGGAGCGTTTCAAATTGCCACATACGAGGATTGTGGCCGATCAGCTGTGAAATCTGTTTCGCGTTGATTTCGGTCTTGGATTCCATGTTTCCGGTATTGTACTGATAAACATAATAAAAATGCAGGGCAGGCAGCACCAGGGCGACGATGATCGCTGCCGCCGCCGCCACTGCCGTGGTGAACGCCAAGGCAGAATCGTCAATCTCTTTCGATCGTTTGACCACGTTTACACCACCGGGTTTTTGTTATTCGGCCATTGGGCTATGGCCCGTACTGGCAAGGATGCTCTGACCTTCTGCAGAGTTCACGAAGGCGACGAACGCCGCCGTAGGCGGGGTGGCCTCAGGCTTCGTTACGAGATGCAGGTCTTTGACGAAGTCGTAATCGGCTTGCGCGGAGAGGGCCGCCGTCGGCATGACTCCGTCCAGCGAAAGGACCTTGAGTCGCCGGCCTTCTGTCGCGATCTGGCCGATCGCGGCGAGGCCGATCGCGCCCGGTAACCGCTCCAGCGCCTCGGCATTGTCCTGATCGTTCGTCGCCGAGACCAATCCAGGACGGCTAAAGGCGATATCGACGGCGCGGTCCATCCCGGGCGAAAGCTTGCGCAGCAGCAAGGTGTCGGTCTCCGAAGCCGGGCGCAGGACGAGGCGGATGATCGATCCGTCCGGCCAGCGCGTCGTCTCGCCGGTATAAATGGCCTCCAGTTCACCGGTGGTGATATCCTCGATGGGCGCATTGGGTGATGTCACGACGGCGAGGGGGGTGCGGGCATAGAGGTTGCTCGTCGCACCGGCCGCGCGTTCCTCGTCCGTGAGGGCGCGGGAACTGACCGCGATATCCACGGCGCCCGCAAGCAGCGCCTTGATGCCGCCAGTGCTGCCCAGGCTGGGCAGTACCTCGATCTGGCTGTCGGGGTGTTCCTTCATGTAAGACGCGCCGAGAAGTCGCATTCCGCCGAGCGCCACACCCGTCCCGCCGATCCGAAGAGTCTCGGCTTGTGCCACACCTGCGGCGGCCAGCGTCATGGCCGCAATAATAGTTGTTCTTGCAACCATAAGCACTATATTAAGTGTCATTGACAGATGACCTTGCCCGCACGACTTTACGTTTTGGTTGGGGAAGTTACGTGGAAAACGTTTACGATTTGATCGGTCGTTTTTGCTGTGACAATAAGTCGCTTGCTCTAGCCATGAGCGGTCGCGGATCGGAGTCCGTCCAGCGCGTTTGACGACGTTCGCCCGCACCACAAAGGCTTCGACCCACAATAGGCCGTCCGCTACATCGGTCGCCCACTAAGCCGGCGTTCTCGGCGATGGCGTTCCCGAAACCGGCGCGATCACCGCGCCGAACCGCCCCACTTGACCTGCCGCAACGCCTCTCCCGCCGCCATGCCCGCGGCGACGGCAAGGTTGAGCGAGCGGCCGCCGCCATCCATCGGGATCGTGACGGCCGCGTCGGCGAGCGCGTGGACGCCGTCCGGCACGCCGGCGCTCTCGCGGCCGAACAACAGGATGTCGCCGGCCCGAAAGGCGAAGTCAGTGTAGCGGGTCGACGCCTTGGTGGTGAACAGGACGAGCCGCCGCCCGGCCGCCCGGCGCGCCGCCTCGAAGGCGGCAAAATCGACATGGCGGACGAGGCGGGACATGGCGAGATAATCCATGCCGGCGCGCTTCAGGGCGCGATCGGAAAGGACGAAGCCTGCCGGCTCGATGATGTCGACGGTAAGGCAAAGACAGGCGCCGAGCCGTAGGATCGTGCCGGTGTTGCCGGCGATGTCAGGCTGATAGAGGGCCAGCGAGATCGGCCCGGCCCCCGTCGGGGCGGCCGTCCTGTCCGGCTCCTGGTTGTCGCGATCCTGCGTCATCGGTGGCCTTGCATGTCGTCGTGAGGGGCAGCGTGCCGCTCCCGGCGTCGCCGAGACCGTGAATCGGCCTCGGTTTGTCCTATATCGAAGGGGCCGCCTCGCCACAGCCGGTTGTCGTCCAAAAAAGCCCGGGCCTGCCTGATTCGTTGAACGGGCGTCCGATTCGATGGGAAGTTTTGATGTTTTCGTTGTTCGAGCGGATGGTCGAGCCGTTTCCCGACCAGGAGCTTGAGACCCCGCCGGGCGGCGGGTTGGCCCGCTTCGTTTGGTTCTACGCCAAGCCCGCTTGGCCTTTGCTTTTGGCGATGGCGGTGCTCACCGCGCTGATCTCGATCGTCGAGGTGTCGCTGTTCGGCTTTCTCGGCCAGATCGTCGACTGGTTCTCCGGCGTTTCGCGCGAGACATTTCTGGCCGAACGCGGCTGGGCGCTAGCGCTGATGGGCTTCGTCGTGCTGGTGGTGCTGCCGGGGCTGGTCTTCCTGTCCGGCCTCGTGACCTTCCAGGCGCTGGCCGGCAATTTCCCGATGCGGTTTCGCTGGATGGTGCATCGCTGGCTGCTCGGCCATTCGATGAGCTTCTTCAGCGACGAATTCGCCGGGCGGATATCGACCAAGCTGATGCAGACCGCGCTGGCGGTGCGCGAGACGGTGATGAAGGCGCTCGACGTCCTTTTGTATGTCGCGGTGTATTTCACCGGCGTCGTCGTGCTCGTGGCTGCGGCTGACTGGCGGCTGGCACTGCCCTTTCTCGGCTGGCTCGCCCTCTACGCGCTGATGCTGTGGTATTTCGTCCCGCGCCTGGGCGTGATCGCCGAGCGGCAGGCAGGCGCCCGCGCCGAAATGACCGGCCGCGTCGTCGATGCCTACAGCAACATCGCCACGGTCAAGCTGTTCGCTCACACCCGGCGCGAGGCCGATTTCGCCCGCGCCTCGATGCATGGGTTTTTGACCACGGTGCACGGCCAGATGCGGCTGGTGAATCTGTTCCAGCTCTCGCTCTATCTCCTGAACTCGCTGCTGTTGGCCGCCGTCGGCGCGCTGGCGATCCGGTTATGGCTCGCAGAACTCGTCACGGTCGGGGCGATTGCCGCCACGATCGGCCTTGTCCTGCGCATCAACGGCATGTCGCAATGGATCATGTGGGAAGTCGCCGCGCTGTTCGAGAATATCGGCACCATCCGCGACGGCATGGCGACATTCTCCCGGCCGCAATCGATCCTGGATCGGCCGCAAGCGCCCGCGCTTGCCGTCCCGAAGGGCGAGATCGTCTTCGACCAGGTGTCCTTCAACTACGGCAAGGGCGGCGGGGTGTTGCACAATTTCGACCTTCGTGTCCGGCCGGGCGAGAAGATCGGCCTGGTCGGGCGCTCGGGTGCCGGCAAGTCGACGATCCTCAACCTTCTCCTGCGCTTCCACGACGTCGAGGCGGGACGGATATTGATTGACGGGCAGGACATTTCGGACGTGACGCAGGCCTCACTGAGGGAACAGATCGGCATGGTGACGCAGGATACATCGCTGCTGCACCGCTCGATCTGCGACAACATCCGCTATGGCCGCCCGGACGCGAGCGAGGCCGAGCTGACACGGGCCGTCGAACGGGCGGAGGTTGCCGGTTTTATCGAGGAGTTGCGCGACGCCGAGGGACGGCATGGCCTCGACGCCGAGGTCGGCGAGCGCGGCGTCAAGCTCTCGGGCGGCCAGCGCCAGCGCATCGCGATTGCCCGCGTCATGCTGAAAGACGCGCCGATCCTGTTGCTTGACGAAGCCACCTCGGCCCTCGACTCCGAGGTAGAGGCGGCGATCGCCGCCAATCTCTATCGGCTGATGGCGGGCAAGACGGTGATCGCCGTCGCCCACCGGCTGTCGACCATCGCCGCGCTCGACCGGCTGGTGGTGCTCGATCGCGGCCGCATTGTCGAAGAGGGCATGCATGCCGAGCTCGTCGACCGGGACGGGCTGTATGCCCAGCTTTGGGCGCGGCAGGCCGGCGGCTTCCTGTATTGTGACAAGCCCGAGGACGGGGCGGGCGAGGTATCGGATCTGAGGGCGGCGGAATGATGGAGCGGTTTCTCCAGCGCTTCGAGACGCTGCTCGACCCGTTCGACGATGAAGGCGATGGCACCGGCCATCTGGCGCCGCTGCCAGACGAGACCAACCGCTTCATCTGGCATTTCGCAAAGCAGGCGAAATGGCCGCTACTGGGTCTTCTGGCGACCGGCGGACTGACTGGCGGCATCGAGGCGGTCATGTATACCGGTGTCGGCTGGCTGATCGACGCGCTGGAACGGTCGTCGCCGGCCACGCTGTTCGCCGAGCATTTTTGGCTGATCGTCGGGCTCGCCTTGCTGACGCTGGTGGGGCGGGCGGCCGTCCTGCTGGTGTCCTCGATCCTCGAGGAACAGGTGATCTCGCCAAGCTTTTACAATCGCATTCGCTGGCAGAGTTATCGCCGGCTGATGGAGCAGCCCTACACCTTCTTTCAGAACGATTTCGCCGGCCGGCTCGCCCAGAAGGTGCAGCAGGTCGGGGCGGCGACCGGCGACTTTGTCACCACGATCCTGCAGACCTTCTGGTCATTCGTCACCTTCATCGTGCTGACGGTGACGATCCTCGGCGCCATCGACTGGCGCATGGCGGTGGTGCTCGCCATCTGGGCGCTCGGCTATGTCTGGATTGTCCGCAATCTTCTGCCGAAGATCCGCAAATACGGCCGGGCGTCCGCCGACGCGCGCTCGATCGTATCGGGCCGGGTCGTCGACAGTTTCACCAACATCCTGTCGGTCAAGCTGTTCGATTCGGCGCGCAGCGAGGATTCCTTCGTCAAAGCGGGTTTCTCCCATCTGGTCGACGCGACCCGCCGGATGACGCGGGCGCTGACCGAAGTGCGCATCGCGGTCGCCGTGCTCAACGGTGTCATGATGACCGGCGTCGGCGCGGTGGCGATCATCGGCTGGCGGGCCGGCGGCATCACCACCGGCGGCGTCGCCACCGCGCTCGGCCTGGTGCTCAGGCTCAATCAGATGTCCGGCTGGATGATGTTCAACATCAACGGGTTGGTGCGCAATTATGGTACCATCCAGGACGCCGTCGCGACCGTCGGCCAATTGCCGACGCTGATCGACGAGCCGGGGGCCGAGCCGCTGGAGGCGTCACGCGGCGAAATCCGTTACGAGAATGTCCGCTTCCACTATGGCAAGGGTGGCGGCGTGGTGGAGGGTCTGTCGCTGGCGATCCGGCCGGGTGAGAAGATCGGGCTCGTCGGCCGCTCCGGCGCCGGCAAGACGACGCTGATCAATCTGCTCTTGCGCCTCTACGACCTTGAGGGTGGACGCATCCTGATCGACGGCCAGGATATTTCCGGCGTCACCCAGGCCTCGCTGCGCGGCGCCATTGGCGTCGTCACCCAGGATACGTCGTTGCTGCACCGCTCGATCCGCGACAACATAGCCTATGGCCGGCCCGGCGCCGACGAGGGCGACATCCTGTCGGCGGCCGAGCGGGCCAATGCCGAGGATTTCATCCCGACCCTGCGCGATCCCAAGGGCCGCACCGGCTACGACGCCCATGTCGGCGAGCGCGGCATCAAGCTGTCCGGCGGCCAGCGCCAGCGCATCGCGATTGCCCGTGTGCTGTTGAAGGATGCGCCGATCCTGGTGCTCGACGAAGCCACCTCGGCGCTGGATTCGGAGGTCGAGGCGGCCATCCAGGAGAATTTGGCGAAGATGATGGAGGGCAAGACCGTCATCGCCATCGCCCACCGCCTGTCCACCATCGCGGCGATGGACCGGCTGATCGTGCTCGACGAAGGCCGGATCGTCGAGGAGGGCCGCCACGCGGAGCTGGTCGCGCGGGACGGGCTCTATGCCAGCCTCTGGGCCCGGCAGTCGGGCGGTTTCCTGTACGGGCAACGGGAAGAGGAAGCGGCCGAGTAGGAGGTATTCTTATGGCGACTGCCATTGCCCGAAGCGACGGTGTCGCTTAGATGGTAGAAAGATAGAGAATTTTATAGAAAGCAGATGTCGGTGAGCCTCAATATCAAAGATCCGGAAGCCCATCGCCTCGCTCAGGCCATCGCGCGAGCGACGGGGCAGAGCATGACAAAGGTGGTGACCGAGGCACTGCGCGAGCGTCACGCCCGCTTGGACGAACGCCGTGGGCGGGCCGACGTCGCGGAGATCCTGGCGATCGCCGAGCGCGTCTCCGCGAAGGTCCAGAAGCCTTATGCCCCTCACGGTGAGGTGCTGTATGATGAGTCGGGCCTGCCGAAGTGATCCTCGACACGTCGGCAATCATCGCTATTCTCTACGGCGAACCGGAACGGGAACGGTTCGCCCAACTGATCCAGGAGGCCGACCGATGCCATGTGAGCGTGGCCAGTCTTCTGGAGCTCTCGATGGTGGTCGAGAGCCAGGCCGGACCGGATGCCGCCCGCCAGATCGATGTCCTCATCCGTCGCGCCGGCGTGGTCATTGAACCGGTTTCGCTCGAACAAGGCGCGCTCGCCCGCCAGGCGTTTCTGGATTTCGGCAAGGGCCGTCACAAGGCCGGGCTCAATTTCGGCGACTGCTTTTCCTACGCGCTGGCGAAGGCGACCAACGAGCCTTTGCTATTCAAGGGCAACGATTTCGCGCTCACCGATATCGAGCCGGCGGATAACTGATGCCGCCCTCAGTTGATCGCGCGCTCGACGAGAGCTGGATCGTCGAGGAGGGCAGCCACGCGGAGTTGGTCGCGAGAGACGGGCTTTACGCCAGCCTCTTTGCCATTATTCGGACTACGCTCCCTGAACGGCAGCGGGGCACCCGACTGGGTGGGTTGCTCGCCAGTGCGGGACAATCGTTTCCGACTCACCCAGGCCACACGTAGCCCTCACGCCGCCCTTTCGTCTGGACAAGCGCCCGGCTTCCCGCCTAAAACCCGCGCGAAATCGCGATCTTTCTGGGAGTGCGGCGAAAATGCGTCGCGTCTCCCCTTGCCGCGCGGGGTTAAATCCGCAAGAAGCGGTGCGATCCGCGCGAGACCAGTCAAGGAGTGGCAGCCGCCGTGAGCGTCAACGAACACGCCGACCCGAACCGGGAACAGTCCGATCCGAATCGCCGGGACTTTCTCTATATTGCCACCGGCGCCGCCGGCGCGGTCGGGGCCGCCGCCTTCCTGTGGCCGTTCATCGACCAGATGAACCCGGACGCGGCGACGCTGGCGCTCTCGGAGATCGAGGTCGACGTCAGTCAGGTGGCCGAAGGCCAGTCGATCACCGCCAAATGGCGTGGCAAGCCGATTTTTATCCGCCAGCGCACCCCGGTGGAGATCGAGGAGGGCAAGGCGGTCCCGCTTGCCGACCTGAAGGACCCCTTGGCGCGCAACGCCAACATCGCCGGCGACGCCGAAGCGACCGATGTCAATCGTGCGGCCGACGGCAAGGAAGCCTGGCTCGTGATGGTCGGCGTCTGCACCCATCTCGGGTGTATCCCAATTGGCCAGTCCGGCGACTATGACGGCTGGTTCTGCCCGTGCCACGGCTCGCATTATGACACCGCCGGGCGCATCCGGAAGGGACCGGCGCCGGAAAACCTGGCGATCCCGCCCTTCGAATTCACGTCCGACACGACCGTGCGCATCGGCTGACAGGGAGAAAGTTCGAACTATGAGTGGTCATTCTTCCTATGTGCCGACGAGCGGCTTCATGCGTTGGCTGGACGCGCGGCTACCGCTGCCGCGTCTCATGTATGATTCCTTCGTCGCCTATCCGGTGCCGCGCAATCTGAATTACGCCTACACCTTCGGCGGCATTCTTTCGATCTTCCTGGTGCTGCAGATCCTGACCGGCGTCGTGCTTGCCATGCATTATGCCGCGTCCTCGCCGATCGCTTTCGAATCGGTCGAGAAGATCATGCGCGACGTCAACTGGGGCTGGCTGCTGCGCTACATGCACGCCACCGGCGCGTCGTTCTTCTTCATCGCCGTCTACATCCATATCTTCCGGGGGCTGTATTACGGCTCCTACAAGCAGCCGCGCGAGGTCCTGTGGATTCTCGGCGTGATCATCTTCCTGTTGATGATGGCGACGGCGTTCATGGGCTACGTGCTGCCCTGGGGACAGATGTCGTTCTGGGGCGCCACCGTCATCACCAGCTTCTTCACCGCATTTCCGCTGATCGGCGAGCCGATCCAGCAGCTTTTGCTCGGTGGTTTCGCCGTCGACAACGCCACGCTGAACCGCTTCTTCTCGTTGCACTATCTCTTGCCGTTCATGATTGCCGGCGTGGTGATCCTGCACGTCTGGGCGCTGCACGTAACCGGTCAGACCAACCCGACCGGCGTCGAGGTCAAGTCGTCGAAGGATACCGTGCCGTTCACGCCGCACGCGACGATCAAGGACGGCTTCGCCATGATCGTCTTCCTGGCGATCTTCGCGTATTTCGTCTTCTACATGCCGAACTTCCTCGGTCACCCCGACAACTACATCGAGGCGAACCCGTTGAAGACGCCGGCGCACATCGTGCCGGAATGGTACTTCCTGCCATTCTACGCCATGCTGCGTGCCATCACCTTCAACATCGGCCCGATCGATTCCAAGCTCGGCGGCGTCCTGGTGATGTTCGGCTCGATCCTGGTGCTGTTCTTCGTGCCCTGGCTCGACACCTCGCGGGTGAAGTCGACGGCGTTCCGGCCGCTCTACAAGATCTTCTTCTGGATCCTCGTCGCCGACTGCATCTTCCTGGGCTGGCTCGGCGCCAAGCCGGCGGAAGGCATCTACCCGATCCTCGCCCTGTTCGGCACGATCTACTATTTCGGTCACTTTCTGGTGGTGTTGCCGGTCCTCGGCCTCATCGAGACGCCCAAGAAGCTGCCCAACTCGATTTCGGAGGCGGTGCTAGGACCCGATCGCGGTATCGGCACAGGCACCGGCGGCGGCGCTGCCCCCGCACCGACGGCCTCGGCGCCGGAAACCAGAGGCTGAGCGGAGGCTTCGGAGAAAGACATGCCAATGAACAGACTATTGTCAGCCGTTCTCGCCGCAGGCGTCGTCTTTGCGCCGATGTCGGTCGCGATGGCGCAGGACGCGGCCACACCCGCTGAAAATGTCGAGGCCGCGCCGGCCACGGCCGTAGAGGGCGATCAGCCTGCAGCGGAACCCACCGAGGCAGAGCCGGCCCCGGTTGCCGAAGGCGAACAGTCGGTCGGGTCCGAGGTTGCCGCCTCTAAGGACGCGCCGGAGGAGGAGCATGCCGCGTCGGAAACGCCGCATTATCCGATCAAGAAGCCGGAGGAGCTGTCATGGAGCTTCGCCGGCCCGTTCGGCAAATGGGACATCGGGCAGCTTCAGCGCGGCCTGAAGGTCTACAAGGAGGTCTGCGCGGCCTGCCATTCGATGAACCTCGTCTCGATGCGCAATATCGAGGCACTCGGCTACAACGAGGAGCAGGTGAAGGCCTTCGCCGCCGAGTATCAGGTCACCGACGGACCGAATGCCGATGGTGAGATGTTCGAGCGTCCGGGCATTCCGGCCGATCGCTTCCCGGCGCCGTTCCCCAATCCCGAGGCCGCCGCCGCCGCCAACAATGGCGCCGCGCCACCGGACTTCTCGCTGATCGCCAAGGCGCGGGCCGCCGAACGCGGCTTCCCGACCTTCGTCTTCGACATCTTCACCCAATATGCCGAGTCCGGGCCGGACTATATCCATGCCCTGCTCACCGGTTATGGCGAGGAGCCGTCGGCTGAAATCGAGTTGCAGCCGGGAACCTATTACAACCCATATTACCTGGCCGGACCGGCTCTGGCTATGGCGCAGCCGATCTTCGACGATCAGGTGGATTATGCCGACGGCGCGCCGCAGACCATCGACCAGTATTCTCGGGACGTCTCGGCTTTCCTGATGTGGGCGGCCGAGCCGCATCTCGCCGAGCGCAAGGCGACCGGGCTCGTGGTGATGCTGTTCCTCGTCGTCTTCGCTGCGCTGATGTTCCTGATCAAGCGCCGGGTCTGGGCGGGCACGCCGCACTGAGCCGGTATTTCTTATACGCATAACTGAAAGAGGGGGCTCACCGGCTCCCTTTTTTCTTGCTCGAAACGTACCATGTCGCCGGACGTAGGGTAGGCGGCGACCAATGGGAGTGAGCCACGATGTACATCGCGATGAACCGCTTCAAGGTGCTGCCAGGTGCGGAAGCCGAGTTCGAGACGCTGTGGCTGAACCGTGATTCGAAACTGCGCGACGTCCCCGGTTTCGTCGAATTCCATATGCTGCGGGGACCGGAGCGTGATGGCTACACGCTCTATTCCTCCCATACGATCTGGCAGAACCTCGCCGCCTTCCAGGCCTGGACTAAATCAGAGGCGTTCCGCGCCGCCCATGGCAGCGCCGGTGGCACCCGACCACTCTATGCCGGGCATCCCGAATTCGAGGGTTTCGAGGTCATCCAGACGATCGGAGCCGCTTGATTTTCGCCCCTTCCGAAAGGCCTGTCACCGCATGAACGACTTCGCCGCCGCCATCCGTACCATCGCGGACTATCCCAAACCCGGCATCCAGTTTCGCGACATCACCACGCTGCTGGCCGATCCGGCGACATTTCGCGCCGCCGTGGACACGTTGGTCGCCCCCTACAAGAACGAGGGCGTCGACCATGTGGCAGGAATCGAGGCGCGCGGCTTCATCCTCGGTGGGGCGTTGGCCCACCAGCTATCGGCCGGCTTCGTGCCGATCCGCAAGAAGGGCAAGCTTCCGCACACGACCATCCGGGTCGCCTACAGCCTGGAATACGGGGTCGATGAGATGGAGATGCATCGCGACGCCGTCAGCCCTGGCCAGCGCGTACTGTTGACTGACGATCTGATCGCGACTGGCGGCACCGCCGAGGGCGCCGTCAAGCTCTTGCGCGAACTCGGCGCCGAGATCGTCGCGGCGTGTTTCGTCATCGATTTGCCGGATCTTGGCGGGCGCAAGAAGCTCGAGGCGCTGGGCGTGGACGTGCGGACCCTGGTGGAATTTTCCGGCCACTGAGGCGTGGTCGGGGTTTCGTTGGTGTGCGGAGACGGCGCAGGCGTCAGTCGCCTGCCGCTGACTGAGAGGCCAGCGAAAGAGGGAAGGCGGCGCGGTGGACGATGGTCGAGCGCCGGAATTCGTTGAGGAGATATCCGCCCACATCGGCCTCCGCCATCGGCCGGCTGAAATAATAGCCCTGCAACTGGTGGCAGTTCAGTCGGCTGAGGATGTCGAGTTGAGCGTCGTCCTCGACACCCTCGGCGATCACAGACAGGTTGAGGACGCGGCCGAGGATCATGATCGTCTCGAGAATACCGTGGGCTACCTCGTCGTCCTTGATGGCGCTGACGAAGGATCGGTCGATCTTCAGCTTGTCGAACGGGAACCGGCGAAGGTAGGACAGACTGGAATAGCCCGTGCCGAAATCGTCGAGGGCGATCTTGACGCCGACGTTTCGCAGTTCATGCAGGATCTCGACGACCTGCTGCGGATCGTCGATCAGAACGCTTTCGGTGATTTCCAATACCACACGGGAAGGCCGCAGGCCGGTTAGGTCCAGAGCCTCCTGCACCACCGAGATGATGCCGCCATGCTTGAACTGGTGGGCCGAGACATTGATCGCCACTGACAAATCGTCGGGCCAGGACGCCGCGGTCCTGCATGCCTGGTGGATGACCCAGGCGCCGATCTCCGTGATCGCGCCGATTTCCTCCGCCAGCGGGATGAACTGGTCGGGGGCTATGCGCCCGCGTTCGGGGTGTTGCCATCGCAGCAGCGCCTCGAAGCCGGCTGTCCTGCGCGTGCCGTTGTCGACGATCGGTTGGTACTCAATGTACAGTTCTCCATTACCGATCGCGTCGCGAAGGTCCTGTTCCAGTCGGTGACGTTCGAGGCGCTGGCGCGCCATCGCGAGGGTAAAGAATCGGTAGGTCCGCTTGCCTTCCTCCTTGGCGTGATAAAGGGCGAGATCGGCGCTCTTGAGGAGATGTTCGGTGGTGGTGCCATCCTTGCCCAGAAAGGCGATGCCGACAGACGATCCGACGCTTGCCGTTTCGCATCCGAGATCGAACGGCTTGGCGAAGCTCTCCAGGATCGCCGTCGCCAACTGGGCCGCAGCGTGTTCATCCTGGGCGCTCCGGGCTATAATAGCGTATTCGTCGCCGCCGATACGCGAAACCGTATCGTTGGGGCCAACCACGGCTTTCAACCTGACGCCGACTGCCTTCAACAGCCGGTCGCCCATCGTGTGTCCCCGCGTATCATTGACGGATTTAAAATTATCGAGGTCCAGGTAGAACACGCTGCAGACAGGGTCGGCGCTGCCGCTCACCTGAAAAATTGCTTCGATTTCTTCCGCGAAATGCGCGCGATTGGCCAATCCCGTTAGGCTGTCGTGATGGGCGAGATAGACGATGCGGGTTTCGGCTTCGCGGACGGCGGTGATATCAGAAGCAACGCCGCGAAAGCCGGTAAAGTCGCCGCTGAAGTCGAAGATCGGTTTGCCCGAAATCGAAATCCATCGCGAGTTTGGCTGCTCGGCGACTTCGACGATCTGATCGCGAAATGGCGTCCGGGCGGTCAGATGGCCCAAAATCGCGGCGAGACCATCAGTGGCCCGGCCAGCGGATGCGAGAACGGATTCCAATTGCATGTCACCGTCGGGCCGAATGTCGTCGGTGCTCCGACCGCAGAACTGCAAAAAGCGCTCGGTTCCGCGGCCCAAATTGCCGAACGAGTCGATTTCCCACAGCCAGTCGCTGGTCCCTTCCTCGAACTCGCGCAGCAAGAGTTCGATGATGGCCGACTGTTCGGCGAGCTTCTGCCGATCATCGAAATTCTCCTTGATCAACCGCCCGCGACCGATTCCGCTTTGAACGACGATAAAAGAGAAAGCACAGAGCAAGACCGCGAACAGATAATCGTGCGGCCTTCCAGACAGAAACAGGGCGAAGGCTCCACCCGCGATAATCGGAACCATGTAATTCATCATCGCCGGTCGGAGCGCGCACAGCGAGAAGGCGCCACCGGAGATCAAACCCACCATGATCGTGGCGACGATCGCCTTCCCATCGCTGCTCGCCGCGGGATAGATGAGGATGGCGGTCAGTGACCACCAAGACCCCAGCAGCAACGCCGATACCCTGGCGCGATTCAACGCGCGCTGCGAAGCGGTTTCCAGACCGCCCCGCTCACGAATGCGATCTGACGACCGGATAGCCGTCGCTACAAAATAGAGAAGCGGTACGCACCAAACCAGAAATATCCACGCCAGGCCGGCATTGAACGCCACGGGAAATGTGATGGCCGCACTGACCACGTTGCCGAGCATCATGATCGGTGTGAATTTTAGAATGTTATTGATCTGAACGCCGCGAAAGCGGCGCAGTACGACCGAATCTGTGTCTGTCGATTTCGAACCATTCCGGCCGGTGAAGATCGTAAGCATAGAGAATTACCGTCATGGTCCCCAGGTACTGGGTTGCATAAAAGCCGATGACGCACTAAGAAGTCGTGAATTATATTCGTTTTATCTTGCAACTGCCGTAGCGAATCCAAGGCAGTTGCCGGGCAGCCAGGATGCTGGGGTCGCAACAAGTTCCGCCCCGGTCGCCGAGGAAGCGAATGAGATGCAACCGCAACGTTTGAGCGGCTTGCCGGGCTCACTTGCAGACATCAATCGGTGCCGCTGAATGCCGCTCCGTCGAAGGAAAACACCGGCTCGCCATGCTGGTTCACGCCAAGCGTGGTGAATTCCAGGACGCCCCAGCCTGGGCGGCTGGCGGCTTTCCGCTTCGCCGTTACGGTTTGACGGAAGGTCACGGTATCGCCGGCATAGACCGGTTTCAGCCAGCGAAGGTTCGTGACGCCGGGGGAGGGGCCCATTTTCGGTGCCGGATAGCCCGCGGCGATCCATTCGCGGGCGTGGGCGGCGCGGGTATCGACATTGAGCCGCATGCACACCGCGGCAGTGTGCCAACCGGAGGCACAGAGTCCGCCGAATATCGAAGCCTTTGCGGCCTCCTCATCGAGATGAAAGCTTTGCGGGTCGTACTTCGCCGCGAACTGCTTGATGGCGTCCGCATCGAAGCTGTGCGAGCCGAGTTCGATCGTTTCGCCGACGGTGATCGTCTCCCAGTAACTCATGCCGCCGCGGCCTCGCGGGTCAGGAGAAACAGCGTGTGTTCGCTTTCCAGAACGCTTTCGTCCCGTCCATTGCGCAGTTCGGTGGAAATACGGGCGAGGCCGATCGTCGGACGTTTGGCCGACAGGCGCGTGGAGAGTACACGGGCTGTTCCGGACAGGGTGTCGCCGGGGCGGACGGGACGCCGCCATTTGACGAAATCGACGCCCGGCCCCCCCTGCGAGGTGGAATCGAGCACATAGGCGTCGGCCATCATCCGCATCATCATTGCGCAGGTGTGCCAGCCTGACGCCGCCAGACCGCTGAGCATGCTCGCCTTCGCCGCTTCTTCGTCCAGGTGGAACGGCTGCGGATCGAACTCGCGGGCGAATTCGATCACCTCCTCCTTCGTGACCTCGTAGGGGCCAAGCGGAATCTCCAGCCCTTCAGTGAAATCCTCGAATGCGCGCACTGTCGTCCTTTCCTACATCAGCCTCTGGCGGCCACAACGGAGGCAATCGCGAATCAAAACCAGTCAGTTGGTTTCAATTGTTGAATTTGAACATCAGCACGTCGCCGTCCTGGACGACATATTCCTTGCCCTCGTCGCGGGCCTTGCCGGCTTCCTTGGCCGCGGTCTCGCCGCCGAGCTCGACAAAATCGGAAAAGCCGATTGTCTGGGCGCGGATAAAGCCTTTTTCGAAGTCGGTATGGATGACGCCGGCCGCTTGTGGCGCCTTGGCACCGCGCTTGACCGTCCAGGCGCGCGCTTCCTTGGGGCCGGCGGTAAAATAGGTGATCAGGTCGAGGAGCTCGTAGCCGGCCTGGATCAGCCGGTCGAGGCCGGGCTCGGTCAGCCCCATCGCCTCCAGATAGTCGCCGACTTCCTCGGGTGGAAGCTGGGCGATCTCCGACTCGATCTCTGCCGAAATCACCACGGTTCGCGCTCCCTGGCGCTCGGCCATCGCGGCCACCGCCTCGGAATGCGCGTTGCCGGTGGCCGCGTCGTCCTCGGCGACGTTGCAGACATAGAGGACAGGCTTGGAGGTCAAAAGGTTGAGGTTGCGCAATTCGCGTCGCTCCTCCGAGTCCATCCCAGCGAGCAGCACGCGCACCGGTTCGCCGGCCTGCAGCTTCTCCAGCGCTGCTTCCATGACCGGGAGGGCCTGCTGTGCCTCCTTGTCCTTGCCGGCGGCTTTCTTGCGGGTGGCGACCGTGCGTCGCTCAAGACTCTCAAGGTCCGACAGCATCAGCTCGGTCTCGACGGTCTCGGCGTCGGCCACCGGGTCGATCGTGCCCTCGACATGGACGATGTCGTCATTCTCGAAGCAGCGCAGCACATGCACGATCGCGTCGACCTCGCGGATATTGGCGAGGAACTGGTTGCCGAGTCCTTCGCCCTTCGACGCGCCGCGCACCAGGCCGGCAATGTCGACGAAGGTGATCCGCGTGGCGATGATCGCCGCCGACTTGGCGATCCGGGCGATATCCTTCAGCCGTGCGTCCGGCACCGGCACGTCGCCGGTATTCGGCTCGATGGTGCAGAACGGATAATTGGCGGCCGCCGCGGCGGCGGTCTTGGTCAGGGCGTTGAACAGCGTCGATTTGCCGACATTCGGCAGGCCGACGATACCGCATCTGAAACCCATGGGTTCTGGTCCTTGTCTTCGTGCGGGGCGATCCCGGCAGAGCTTCGGCCCTGCTCAGTCCTTCGACCCGAAAATTCGTTTCAGCATCTCGGCCATCGGGCCCTTGTCCGGCAGCTTCACCGCCGGGCCGCTGCCGCGCGCCTGGCGGATATGGCTATGGCCCTTGCTGTTGCTCTTGGTTGGCTGCGCCGACGCGCCCTTGGCGCCCGCCGGCTCACTCGACCCGGTGGCAATGCTCACCTTGTTCATAAACAGGGCATCATCGCCCGCGACCAAACTGTCGACGTGACGGGCGATCGACTCGATCAGCGGATCGAGCCATTCCCGGTCCACCTTGGCGAAGTCTCCGAGGACGTACGGCGTGACGGCGTCCTTGCTGCCGGGATGGCCGATACCGAGGCGCACGCGCCGGTAATCCTTGGTGCCGAGATGGGCGTCGATCGATCGAAGCCCGTTATGGCCGCCATTGCCGCCGCCGGTTTTCACCCGCAGCTTGCTCGGCGCCAGATCGAGTTCGTCATGGATGACGACGATGTTCGCGGGCTCGATCTTGAAGAAGCGCGCCGCCTCGCCGACCGAGCGGCCGGACTCGTTCATGAAGGTCTGCGGCTTGACGAGAAGCACCTTCTCAGCCCCAATTTGGCCTTCGGCGATCTCGGCGGAAAATTTCTTCGACCAAGGGGAGAAGGACGGGTCCCTGGCGATCTCGTCGACCGCCATGAACCCGATATTGTGGCGATTGCCGGCGTAGCGGGAGCCGGGATTGCCCAATCCTGCGATCAGCAACATCGCCCGGCTCCTTTTTCTCGTGAACGTGGCTCGGTGGAGCCGGCCGCTTACTTGTCCTCGCCGGACTCGTTCTCGGCGTTGCCATCAGCAACCTCGGTCGCCTCGACTGCGTCAGCCGCCTCGGCTTCCGCCGCTGCCTCATCTTCTTCCGACCGGAGCGCGGCCGGGGCCGCGATCGTCGCGATGGTGAAATCGCGGTCCGTAATGGTCAGATCGACGTTCTTCGGCAACGTCAGCGCCGACGCATGGATCGACGCACCGATCTCGAGGCCGGTGAGATCCAGGGTAAACGCCTCGGGAATGGCGCTTGCCGGCGCGACAACCTCGACCGTATAGCGCACGACGTTGAGAACACCGCCGCGCTTCAGGCCCGGCGCATCGTCCTCGTTCTCGAAGTGAACCGGAATTTCGACGGTCACGCGGGTCTTTGCGGAAACGCGCAGGAAGTCGACATGCATCAGAAAATCGCGGATCGGCTCCAGCTGATAGTCTTTCGGCAGCACCTGGATCTTCTTGCCGTTCAGCTCGATCGTCGCGACATGGGTCATGAAACCGCCGGCGTGCAACGCCAGGAAGGTTTCCTTGTAGGGGATGGCGATCGGCTGCGGATCTTGCTTGTCGCCGTAGATGACGGCGGGAATCATTCCGGAGCGGCGAAGATGTCTGGCGGCCCCCTTGCCGACCTTGTCGCGCGCCTCGGCTTTGACCGTAAAGGTCTCGCTCATGGCTATATCCTTTTGTTTGCGAGGTGGTCGTGCGGACGTCTTGTCCGAAACGACGAAAAGCGGACCCGTCGGCAAAAGCCGACCAGACCGCTCAACTCCGCGCTGCCTCCAAGGGTGTCTGCGCGGACGGGGTGCCTATAGCGCAAGGCGCGGGGAGGAGCAAGGCGCAAGGCCAAGAGGTTATTCTGCGCCTTGCCCTATCGGGGAATAACCCAATTCAGAACAGACTATCTAGCGAGATACCCTGTGGTCCGATATCCAGATTCGCCTGGATGCAATGAATTCGCTACGCTCTTATTCCGTTACGAAAAGTTCTGCATCATCGTTGCCATCACAGGCCGGCCGAGCGGTGCTTTTCAACGTAGGCCGAGGGAGCTGCGGTGCCATGCCAGAATCCCTTTTGTTCCGCGGCATTGCCGATTGGCTGCTGGACCGGGCGCTACACGATGGCGATCTCAGCGAAACGGTGCGCGAACTCGGCCGGCGGCTGATCACAGGCGGCGTACCGGTCTGCCGCATCAATGTCGACGGCCTGCTGCTTCATCCCGTTCTCGGCGCCCTTGACATGACATGGGATATGGCGAGCGATACTTGCCGAAGCCAGTCAATTCCGCGCGCGGCGGCGAAATCGTCGCAATTCCAGAAGGCGCCATTCTACCAGTTGGTCAAGCATCAGGTCCGGTTCCAGCGGACGCGGCTCGACGACCCCAAGGCATGTGAGCAGTTTCCGCTCTTCGTAATGCTTCGGGAGGCGGGCATGACGGATTACATTGCATGTTACGAGAGCTACGGGCGAGCCGATCCACTAGACTGGGCCGACCTGCCGGCCGGCACGGAGGGATCCATGGTGTCCTTTTGCACCCGGCGGATCGGCGGCTTTTCCCGGTCGGAAGTCGACAATCTTCGCGGGCTTTCCGTAGCGATCGCGCTCACGGTCAAAATGGCCAGTGACCGCAACCTCGCCGAAGTCCTGCTGGAGACCTATCTCGGCACACTGTCCGGGCGCAGCGTTCTGGCCGGATTGGTTGAGAAGGGCGACGGCCGGGTGATTGACTGCGCCCTCTGGTTCAGCGATCTCAGGGGCTCAACTACGCTCGCCGCACAGCTCAGTATCGACGACTATTTCGCGACGATCAACGATTATTTCGACTGTACGGCCGGAGCCGTCATCGATCATGGTGGCGAAGTGCTGAAATACATCGGCGATGGCGTACTGGCGATTTTTCCGTTCGAGACCACCACCCGGCCGGCAGCGGAAATGTGCATGGCGGCGATGATGACGGCGCGCGAGGCGCTCTCCCGCGCCGATTGCAAGAACAAGATGCGGGCAGAACAGGGGATCGATCCTATTGCCTTCGGAATAGGCCTGCATGCCGGCAAGGTAATCTACGGGAATGTCGGGACCGAACGGCGACTTGACCTGACGGTGACCGGGCCGGCAGCCAATGAAGTCACCCGGCTGGAATCACTCACCAAGAGCCTCTCCACGCCTGTCGTGGCGTCGCGCGCGTTCGATGATCTATATCAGGGCGATCTTGTTTGCCTGGGACGGCAGGCGGCGCCGGGCATCAAGGCGAGGATCGAGGCGTTCGCCGTTCCAGGCATCGGGACAGCGGCCCCCGCAATCGCTGCGCAGTCCTGATCAAAGCTGCTGCTCGGTGTGGCAAATCCTGGATCGACCACGCGACACCGGCCGTGTCATTCCGGGCTCGGCGCCTTCCAGCCGTCCGGCAGGTCAGGGTTGCGCGTATAGCCCGGCCCGATGGTCAGCGGGGCGGGCGGCATGACGACGTCGGACATTTGCGAGGCAACGGTGAACGCGTCCTCGAACAGCACCGCGTCGTCGCCATTTTGAACGAGACGTACCGTCACGCGGTAGGGCTTGTCCTTTTCGATGCCGCTGAGAGGCGGAGAGCGCAGGCCGTACCGCTTGCTGCGGGGTGTCAGCTTGGTGCTGACGAGAAACGGCGGTCCACCGGCGGGGTCCTCGAACGACGCTTCGATGCGCGAATAGTTTCGCACCGGCTTCTCGACGATGGCGGTGAAGCCGTAATAGGCGTCCGCGACACGGTAATTGAAGATGAAGCCAGAGCCGGCGATGGTCAGATACGGCTTGTCTGCGACGTTCTCGCGGGTTGCCAGGCCAATGGCCAACAGGATCACGACGAGGCCGATGCTGGCGAAGAACACCTGCCGGACGCTGATCTGGTCGAGGCGGTTGAGCATGGCCCGTCTCCCGGTTTCGGGGGGCAGGCTGGTAATATTACGCCGAAAATCGCTGCACGGCCAGATGCGATCGGGCGCTGAACCATCGCGCCGGCGCTGCCAGCCGGTCAGTCGAACAGGCTGGAGACCGATTCCTCGGATGCGGTGCGGGCGATCGCCTCGCCGAGAAGGTTCGCGGTGGTCACGACCCGGATGTTGTGGGCGGCAAGGATCGCCTTAGTCGGCTGGATCGAATCGGTGATCACCAGTTCCTTAAGGCTCGAGGCGGTGATGCGGGCGGCGGCCCCGCCCGACAGGACGCCGTGGGTGATGTAGGCCGAGGCGCTGTTGGCGCCGGCCTTCACCAGCGCGTCGGCGGCGTTGCAAAGCGTGCCGCCGGAATCGATGATGTCGTCGATCAGGATGCAGTTGCGGCCGGTGACGTCGCCGATGATGTTCATCACCTCCGAGTCGCCGGGCCGGTCGCGGCGCTTGTCAACGATGGCAAGCGGCGCGTCGAGGCGCTTGGCCAGCGCCCGCGCGCGCACGACGCCGCCGACGTCCGGCGAGACGACCATCAGGTTCGACAGATCCTGATGCGCCTTCACATCGCGCGCGATCAACGGCACCGCGAAGAGATTGTCGGTCGGAATGTCGAAGAAGCCCTGGATCTGCCCGGCATGGAGATCCAGCGTCATGACGCGATCGGCGCCCGCCTCAGTGATCAGATTGGCGACCAGCTTGGCGGAGATCGGCGTGCGGCCGCCGGCCTTCCGGTCCTGCCGGGCATAGCCGAAATAGGGGACTACGGCGGTGATGCGGCGGGCCGAGGCCCGGCGCAGGGCATCGATCATGATCAGCAGTTCCATGAGATGGTCGTTGGCCGGATAGGCCGTCGACTGGACGATGAAGACATCCTCGCCGCGCACATTCTCCTGGATTTCGACGAAGATTTCCTGATCGGCGAAACGCCGGACCATGGCGTCGCCGAGAGGCAATTCCAGGTAGCGTCCGATGGCTTCTGCGAGAACGCGATTGGAATTGCCGCTGAACAGTTTCATCGCGTTCTTTCCGGTAATCGGACCACCGATTGGGCAAGCGCTATGGCATGCCGTATCTGGGCGGTGTCCTTGGCGAGGCCGATCGATGGAGGGGCTCATAACAACATCGCGCGAATCGTCAACCCGCGCGGTTTCGCAGTGCGGCAAGAATCACCCAAGCGGCACGCAAGGCGAGACGATGCTCAGCCAGCGCGGGGCGCTAATTCCGAGGCCTCGCTGAGGGTCCGCCTGGCGACGGTCTGGAAGGTGGTCAGATCAACCGCGGCCCAGGGGTCGTCCGTCTTGCCGGGAATGGTCTCCTGGCCCTGGATGCGCTTGATGCGCTGGTCGTTGGCGTCGAGCACGTCCCAGACATAGACGAGCGTGGTCGTGGAGCCGTCGTTGAACGCCGAGAAATAGCCCTTGAGCCGAACATCCGCGACCGATTCCGAGGCGGGCCGGATCCGCAGGCCTTGCGCCGCCGCCGTGTCGGAGAGCGCGCGGGCGAGCAATTCGGCCTTGTCCTGAGGCGCCCCGACAAGTGGCAGGAATTGGATTTCGCCCGTGGTTCGGACTGCGGCGGTGGCGGAGGCGGGCATAGCCGCAGGCGGTGGGGTGGCGGCCACTTGAGTCGGCGGCGGGGCGAGTGGCTCGGATGCGAGCGTTGTGGGAGGAGGAGCGAGCGGCGCGGACGCGACCGCGGCACGCCGGGGCGTGAGCGGCTCGGACGCGGCAGGCGGATAGGCTGCGGCCGGAGAGGCGGTGGCGGGATAAGCCGCGACCGGATACTGGGCCTGCGGCGCGGGCGGCGGTGCCCATATGCTATCGCCGGCTGCCGCGGACATCGAGCCCACGGGCGCTCCGAGCATGCTTGTTGAACCGATGTCGATACTCGGCACCGGGCCATTCTGTCCCATGCCGATGGTGCCGTCGACGCCGGTACAGGCGGTGAGGACCGCGGAAAGGCTGACGGCAATGACCGGCGCGCGACGGGCGTTGCGGGTTTTCACGGGAGCTGTTCCCTTGCCGTTGTCAGGTCTGGCGTTTCCACCAGTCGAACGTCAGCAACCTCTTGCAGGGAAATCTTAAAAAACCCTCGAAAATGACGCTTTGGCCCGGTCGATGCGCGCGATTCGATTGTTGTGCTTTACAGAACAATAAGATCGAGCGGCAGGCGCGATAGCGGCTCCGGCTCGGCCGTCGTCGTCAGATAGGTGCGCCCGAGCGTCATCGCGGTCTCGCTATCGGAATCCATGATGATCATGTGGGCGAACAGCGTCATGCCTGGCTCGATGACCGCCGCATTGCCGGAATGGAACATCGGCGTGTCCATCCAGGACGGGGCGTAGCGTGCGCCGAGCGAATAGCCGCAGGCGCTCAGCCGGTGGCGCGCCAGCTCGTGCGCCTCCATGACGGCGGCATGGGCGTCGAAGACATCGCCGAACGTATGACCGGGCTGCATGGTCGCCTCCACCGCTTCCAGCGCCTCGCGGGCGGCGGCATGCAGTTCGAGGTGCCGGTCGGAGGGCCTACCGACGATCACGGTCCGCATCAATGCCGCGTGGTACTGGGCCTTGACGCCGGCCCATTCGAGGGTCAGCTGGTCCGCTTCGTCGAGCTTTCGACGGCCGGATTTGTAGCGGCAGAGCAGGGCGTCGCGGCCGGACCCGACGATGAAGGGGTTGGCGGGATAGTCGCCTCCCTGTCGAAGGATCTCGCCTTGCATCGCCGCGAGGATTTCGGCCTCGTCCGCCCCCGGCCGGATCAGCGGCCGGGCCGCGTCGAAGGCGTCGTCGGCGAGGCGCGCGGCTTCGCGGACCATGTCGATCTCGGCCGGGCTCTTGACCGCCCGCAACATCGGGATAAGCGTCGAGGCGTCCTTCAGTGTCGCGAACGAGCCGAGCCGTTCCCCAACCTGCTGGCCGTTGGCTGCGGTAAGCCCGTGGGTTGCCCATTCGACGCCGATGCGCGCCCCGAGCAAACCCATCTCGTCCAGCATGTCGCGCAGCTCGATGACGGGATCGGCGCTGCCTCGGTCACGCCAGACCGTGATCGCATCGAGTATCGACGTATGGCGAGCCTGGCGAAGATCGGCCGAGCGGGTCAAAAGGCGCATCTCGCCGTCCGCTTTCACCACGAGGCACTGGAAGAAGCAGAATCCGAACGAATCGTAACCCGTCAGCCAATACATCGAATCCTGGGCGAACAGCATCATCGCATCCAGCTTTTGCTCGCCCATTTCGAGGATTAGCCGGTCCCGCCGGGCCTCGAATTCGTCCCGTCCGAAATGCAGCATCGGTCAGCCTCTCAGAGCGATGGCGGATAGCTGGCGGCCGTAGTCGGGCTCGCCGCGATGGGTGGTGCGCCGGTAGGAAAAGAAACGGTCGGGGTCGGCGTAGGTGCAGGTGCCGACGAAACTCGCGGCGACCCCGCTGGCCCGCAATTGCGCCAGGATGAAGCCCGGCAGGTCGAACTGGCGTTTGTCGGGCGAGGCTCCGCCGAGGAAGAAGCGCTCTCTCGTCGCGTCGCCGTCGAGGAACTCGGTCATCATGTTGACGCCCACCTCGTAGTTGGGCTGCGTGATCGTCGGCCCCAGCACGGCCGCGATCGAGTCCCGGTCCGCGCCGGCTCTCTCCATCGCCGCGACCGTGGCTTCGAGGACGCCGCCGAGCGCCCCGCGCCAGCCGGCATGGGCGGCGCCGATCACGCCGTTCCTCGGGTCGGCGAAGAGCACCGGCCCGCAGTCGGCGGTCACGACGCCGATGGCGAGCCCGGGGCGGCCGGTCACGATGCCGTCGACGCGTGGTCGTTCCCCCGTGAACGGTCCATCGACCACGACGGCTTCTCCGGAATGGACTTGCCAAGGGGTCGCGAGATTGTCCGGTGTCGCGCCCAGCGTGGCGGCCGCTCGGGCGCGATTTTCCTCGACATCTTCGCGCCGGTCGTTCGAGCCGGCACCGACGTTCAGACCCTCATAGATGCCTTCCGATACCCCGCCGAGGCGCGTGAAAAAGGCATGGCTGACGCACCCGGCACCGGTCAGGCGGTCCGAGCGGATGATCGCCGTATCGGCGAGGGGAGTAGCGGGGCTTGCTCGGGTATCGGACATGGCGCGGGATGGTGGTGGAGGGTTCGGGCGAAGTCAATGCGGCGTCAATCGACCCCGGCCAGCCCGAAAGGCGGTAAAGACAATGGGCGAGAAGACGCTGACAATACCTTGAAAAGAATCCCCATCTCTTTCTCGCTGGTGCCTGCCAGCCGCGCCACCGCGGCCCGGATTTCCTCCTGCCCCGCCTCGTCCATTCCACTGCCGAGAGTGCCGGCGCGTTCGAGGAGACCAAGGGCGAGCAGACATTCACCCTGGGGCGCGGCGGCAGAGACTGCCAGCCCTGCATGTCGAAACGGCGCAGCGATCCGCGCGAAATCGACATGGCTGGTGAGGTCCGCTTCGCCCGGCCGGTCGAGCGGATCTGCGAAGGCATGGCCGTGGATCGCCTGTAGCGTGTCCCCGAAGCCGGTCGCGGCATGGCCGTAGTCGATGAACAGCCCGGCACCGCCGTCCTCGGCCAGGCGCTGGGCGATGGCCGCCGCCAGGGTCTCGCGCGCCGGCGAGACTTCGAGGACCGCGCCGGCCATCGGCGGGTGCGGCAAAGTCGCGGCGATCTTGCCAGGCGTTTCCGACCTTGCCTGGCACAGCACGAACTCGAACCGCCCGCTATCGGCAACGGCGACGCAGCGCTCGCGCCAGCTCTCGCCGTCGAAGACGAATTGGCGGATGGCGAGTGCGTCGAAGAGTTCGTTGGCGACGAGAAGCAGTGGCTCCCGTTCCAGATCCGCGATCCGTCTGACCCTGCGGATCGGCAGATCGAACCGGTCGAGCGTCGTCATCTGCTCGGCGGCGAGCCGGTCGCTGGTTTCCACCAATCGGACCTTGGCGGCCTTGAGGCAGTCCGGGGCGACCGACCGCAAGGTGCGCAGGATGTCGGCCATCAGCGTGCCGCGTCCCGGCCCGATCTCGGCGAGCAGGAACGAAGCTGGGGAGCCGTGTTCGCGCCACGCCGCGGCGATCCAGGCGCCGATCAGTTCCCCGTACATCTGGCTGATCTCCGGCGCGGTGATGAAATCGCCGGTCCGGCCGAACGGCTCGCGCGCGGCGTAATAGCCGTGCTCGCGGTCGAACAGCGCCAAGTCCCAATAGCGATCGAGGCCGATCGCCCCCTCGATGCGGATCAACTCCGCGATCTTGCGGGCGAGCGGGTTCAAGATTGTGCGGCGCCGGTTCCCGCGTCCTCCACGGAACGCGGCTCGTAGGCGCGCGGCTTGGCGGTCGCCATGCCCCAGATGCCGATCAGAAGCATCGGGATCGACAGCACCATGCCCATGGTCAGCCAGCCGCCGTACAGATAGCCGAGCTGCATGTCCGGCATGCGGAACAGCTCCACGAAGATGCGGGCGCAGCCATAGCCGAACAGAAACAATCCTCCGACAAAGCGGGGGCGGCCGAGCATCTTGAAGTGATGGGTGGCAATCCTGAGGATCAGCCACAACACGATGCCCTCAAGTGCCGCCTCGTAGAGTTGGCTCGGGTGCCGGGGCAGCGCATCGGGGGCGTCGGGGAACACCATCGCCCAGGAGACGCTCGTCGGGGCGCCCCACAGCTCGCCATTGATGAAGTTGGCGATGCGTCCGAAGAATAGCCCAAACGGCACCGATGCGGCGACCACGTCGATCAGGCTCCATACTGGCACCTTATAGACCCGGCAGAAGATCAGCATGGCGACGAAGACCCCGATGAGGCCGCCGTGGAAGGCCATGCCACCCTCCCAGACCTTGAAGATGGCCAGCGGTTCGGCGGCGTATCGTTCGAAATCGTAGAAGAACACGGAGCCCAATCGCCCGCCGATGACGATGCCGAGGGTGAGGTACAGGATCAAATCGTCGATATGGGTCTTGGTAATCGGCGAGACGCCGTTCGGCCAGAGCTTGGTGTTGCCGACGAGATAGCGCCCGTAAAGCCAGCCGCAGAGAATGCCGGCGACATAGGACAGGCCGTACCAGCGCAACTGGACCAGTCCGAGATCGAGAAAGACCGGGTCGATCTGCGGATAGGTCAGGACGCCGAGAGTGGGAAGGGTGAGCATCGAACCGCCGTTACAAGATTGCCGGCGCATAACGCCGCTTGGAATGCGGCGGGACATAGACCTTGTCCCTACTGGAGGGTCAAGGGCGCCGCTGGATGATTACAGCATCGCGTGAAGCTTTGATTTGCGTCAATGCCGCGGCAGGCCACAAAGCCGATAACGTCATCATCGCCTATGTCGCCAATCGCGGTCTCGGACGAACCTCAGACTCGGTTTAGCGCGTGACAGTGCCCGGCAACGAGGCTCGATGCCGGCCGTGCCGGCGATCAAAGGGAGACCACCGATGTTCAAGTCGATAATGGCGTTGACGACATCCGCGTTGATCCTGGCCGGCAGCGCCATGGCCGCCAAAGGCGACCAGAACCATGGCGCCGCCGGACAGCAGGATCGAACAGGCAAGATGATGCAGCAGCAGGACGACGACATGATGCGTCCGGGCGGGCAGCGGTCGGAACGTGCGGAGGAGGACGACAGCAAAATGCGGCCGGGGCGGCAGCGCTCGGAGAGCGACGACGAGCGGTGGGGCATGCCGGGCGGTATGATGGGTCCCCGCATGGGCGACGCTCACATGATGCGGATGATGATGATCCTGCTCGATACCGACGGCGATGGCGCGTTGTCGCTCGAGGAGGTCCAGGCCGTGCAGGCGCGGGTCTTCAAGGCGGTCGATGCCGACGCGAATGGCAAGGTCGCGATCGAGGAATTGCAGGCCTTCATGTCACCCATGGGCGGCAGCGCGGGTCGCCAGTAGGCTTGTCGGTATTACGGGATGCCGGGCGCCACTGGTTGCGCCCGGCATCCTGCATGGTTTTTAGCGTACCGCTCCGTCGTGGCGTTCAGCCGCGCGTTGCCCCGGCTTGCTCGCGGAAGAACCGCAGCATTTCGCGGCTGGCGTCGGGGCCTTTCGGCTCCGTATAGGTACCGGCGGGACTGCCGCCGGACCATGCGTGGCCAGCGCCATGCAGGACCCAATGTTCCAGCGTCGCCCCTCGCTCTTCGTCGGCGTGGATCGTATGGGTATAGCGTATCCCGCCGGGGGCTTCGCCCTGACGAATCTCGGTCTGGACGCCGGCGGCGGCCTTCGCCTGTTCAATCACATGCTCGCCATTGACGGGATGGACGGTAGCGTCGCGATCACCATGGAAAACGATAGTCGGGACGAAGCCGCCGGACCGCGACGTCTGGGAGTCGGGGGCGGCGCCTTTGCGCATCGCTGCGAAGGCGGACCCCATGTCGCGCGCGGCCCCGCGGGCGAGGCCCGAATGCACGCCGACGGCGGTGAAAAGCTCGGGATAGGTCGCCCCCATGATCGCCGCCGCGGCGCCACCAGCGGACAGGCCGGCGACGTAGACGCATTCCGGCTCGACGGAAAATTCGTCGATGATCTGTCGGGTGATGCCGGCGATCAGCGACGGCTCGCCGCGATCGCGCTCCTGATCGCCCGCATTGAACCAGTTCCAGCATTTGGAGGTGTTGGCCGAGCGGGATTGGGCGGGATATGCCACCAGGAAGGTCTGCTCCTCGGCCAACTCGTTCATCCGTGTGCCGGCGGCGAAGTCGTCGGGCGACTGGGTACAGCCGTGCAGCATGACGACGAGTGGCACTGCCTGCCCATTATATCCGCTCGGAACATAGATCTTGTAGTCGCGGCTTCCCGCCGCGTTGGCGTAGGTGCGGGCGGAAAATCGGGCACCCTCGGGCAAGGGACCTGTGTCGGGAGCGACCGGCGAACCGCCGAGACCCTCGAACCCTTGCGTCCCGATCCGGTCGAGAAATCCACGCAGTACCTGCGGGATCGCGGATTTTTTCGGCTCGATCCGCGGGTCTCTGTCCGGGGAAGGTGATGCGGTCCGGGTCTTTGAAGCCACGGCGGGCGGGGTGATGTCGATGACGGAAGCTGGGTCACCTGCAGGCCGGCGATCCTTGTCGTGCTGTGCGTCGAAACCCGCGGCCGACGAGGCCTCGTCCGAACTCAACCCTTGCAGAAGGGCCATCGCTTCCTGGAGTTGCCCGTTTCGGGTCAGACGGGTCGCCTCCATCATGGTGGCCTTGGAAAGTGGTTTCATGGATTGAAATCCTGTGGGGAGGAGCCCGCCGCCCGGAGCCCCCGGTTTGGGAGAAGAACGCGAGTGCGGTGAATGCGAAGGAGGAATGCTGCATTGCAGCATTTGGTTCCCGATGACGGCGACGAACACCGTTCCCCTTAGCGTCTCGCCCGAAACGCCACCCGTCATTTCCAGCCGGATGCCGCCCTCCAACGACCGCGAGGGGCCGATGGAGGGCAGCGGTTCGGTTTATTTCAGGAGCTTTAGCAACTCTTTCGCGGCCTCTTCGGACGAGGCCGGGTTCTGGCCGGTCACGAGCTTGCCGTCGACGACGACATAAGAGCCCCAGTCGGCGCCCTTTTCGTAAAGGCCGCCATTCGCCTTGAGCATATCCTCGACCAGGAATGGTACAACGTCGGTGAGCCCGACGGCCTCTTCCTCGCTGTTGGTGAAACCGGCGACACGGCGGCCGGAAACCAGCGGCTTGCCGTCAATTCCGGTGGTGTGGCGGAAGATCGCCGGGGCATGACAGACTGCGCCGACCGGGCGGTCGCTGGCGGCGAACGCCTCGATCAAGCGCTTGCTGTCGGCGCTCTCGGCGAGATCCCAGAGCGGGCCGTGGCCACCCGGATAGAAGACGGCATCGAAGTCCGCCGCGTCGATGTCGGCGAGCTTCACGGTCGACGCGAGCGCCTGTTGTGCCACCTCGTCCTTTTTGAAGCGTTCGGTGGCTTCGGTCTGGGCGTCCGGCGCATCGCTCTTCGGGTCGAGTGGCGGCTGGCCGCCCTTTGGCGATGCGATGGTGATCTTGGCGCCAGCGTCGCGCAGAACGTAATAGGGCGCGGCGAATTCCTCCAGCCAGAAGCCGGTCTTTTCGCCGGTGTCGCCGAGGGTGTCGTGGGAGGTGAGGACCATCAGAATGTTCATGTGTCTATCCTTGAGATTGATTATTTCGTGTTGCCGACGCGGATCACCCGCTTGCCGAAATTCTCGCCCTTGAGCAGGCCGAAGAGGGCCTGAGGTGCGTTTTCGAGACCGTCGATGATCTCTTCGCGGTAGTGAATCTTCCCCGCTTCGATCCACGCACTCATCGCTTTGGCGAATTCGGGATAGAGGTGGACGAAGTCGTTGAAGATGATGAAGCCGCGCACGGTGAGCTGCTTGCGCAGTATCTGGCCCATCAGCCAGTTCATCCGGTCCGGCCCGTCGGGCAGGCTGGTGGCGTTGTATTGCGAGACCAGGCCGCAGACCGGAATGCGGGCGCCGATATTGAGCAGCGGCACGACCGCGTCGAGGACCTTGCCGCCGACATTCTCGAAATAGATGTCGATGCCGTCAGGCGTCGCGGCTTTCAGCTGTTCGGCGAAATCCCCGGATTTGTGATCGATGCAAGCGTCGAAGCCGAGCGTGTCGACGGCGTAGGCACACTTGTCGGGACCGCCCGCAATGCCGACGACGCGGCAGCCCATGAGCTTGCCGATCTGGCCGACCGTGGCGCCCACCGGACCGGTAGCCGCGGCGACGACGAGGGTTTCCCCAGCCTTCGGCGCGCCGATCTGGGTGAGCCCCGCCCAGGCGGTGAAGCCGGGCATGCCCATGATGCCGAGCGCCCAGGATGGATGCTTGGGATCGCGGCCCAGCGCCGTTACGCCTTGGCCGTCCGACAGCGCGTAGTCCTGCCAGCCATTGAAGCTGAGCACCCAGTCGCCCGTGTCGAAACCCTTCAGCTTGGATTCGACGACCTTTGACACCGTGCCGCCGACCATGACCTCGCCAACCGCGACCGGCGGGGCATAGGAGGGCGCGTCGCTCATGCGGCCGCGCATATAGGGATCGAGCGACAGGAACTCGGTGCGCAACAGCATCTGGCCATCCGCGGGAGCGGGGATGTCGATGCTTTCGAGCTTGAGTGTGCTGTCCGTCGGCTCGCCCTTGGGGCGCTCGGCGAGGACGATACGGCGGTTGGCGTTGTCGGTCTGGGACATGATCAGCTTTCGATTGGAATGTAAGGGAGGGCACGCGGTTATTCGCCCGGCGCACGAAACAGTTTCAGGGCCGACGGATCAGCCTCTCGGTCGCCGCCATGGCGACCTCGAAGGGAGAGCCGTCCCGTGCCAGACTGGCCATGAGGCTCGCACCGAGCCAGATCTGGTAAAGGGTCGTGGCAAGGGCTTGCGGATCGTCGGTCGGGCCGATCGACCCGTCGCTGGCGCCTTGGCGTAGAACCGAGGCCAATTTGGCCACGATGGCACCGATCCCGTCCTGCAGGATCGCGCTCATGCCGGGCGACAGGTCGGCGACCTCGGCGGACAGCTTGACCACAAGGCACCGATCCTCCGACCGGGAGCTGCATTGTTTCAGCCGCCAGTCGGAAAAATAGGCAAGCAGGCGCTCGTTCGCCGACAGGGCGTTGTTGTCGAGTGTGTGGGTGAGATCGGCCTTGTAGCCTTTCACGAAGCTTTCGAGCAACGCGCAGCCATAGGCCTCCTTGGAGGGGAAGTAATGGTAGAATGACCCCTTCGGCACCGCGGCCGCCTTCAGAAGTTCCTGAAGCCCCACGGCCGTGAATCCCCGCTGGGCGGCGAGCCCTCTTCCAACGGTCAGAAGATGCGTTCGGGTATCGGTCATGGCCAACATATTGGGTCGATTAGACCGGTCGTCTAGTAGGGAGGGCCGAAAAAGGTCGTCGAGAGCATCGGCGAAAAAATAAGAAGCCGGGTCGCCGGGAATAAGGAACCCGCGACCCGGACGAGCCTCAGAGCGCCGAGAGGAGATCCCGCGTCGGCCAACCGTCCGCCGGAAGACCGAGCCGCTGCTGCTCGCGACGCACGGCCGAGCGGGTGTTCTCGCCGAGGATGCCGTCGACGCCGCCGACATCATGGCCGAGCTCGACGAGTCGCTGCTGCAGTCGCTTGGTCTGATCGAGGTCGAGGCCCGGCTGCGGATGGCCCATGTCGATCGGCGGGACACCGGCGAGGCGGGTGGAGAAATACGCCGCGGTCAGCGAGTAGACCAGCGACTTGTTCCATTTCAGATAAATGTCGAAGTTCGGATAGGCGAGGAAGGCCGGGCCGCCGCGCCCCATCGGCAGGATCAGCGCCGCTGGCAGCTCGTCGGCGGGTAGCGGCGAACCATCGGCCTTGGCGACGCCGAGCGCGGCGAAGCTGGAGCGCGGTTCCTTGTTGACGAGGGCGGCACGGTCCCAGGGGAAAGCTGCCGGCACTCGCACGGCTTCCAGCCACGGCTCGCCGCCGCGCCAGCCGAGCGACTGGATGTATTTGCCGGTGGTGACGAGGACGTCCGCGGCATCCTTGCGCAGATCGACGCGGCCATTGCCGTCGCCGTCGGTGCCGAAGGCGATATATTCCTCCGGCAGAAGCTGGGTCTGGCCGATCTCGCCGGCCCAGGCGCCCTTCATCTCCGACGGGGTGAGGTAGCCGCGATCGACGATCTCGATCGCGCCGATGAGATGCGGGCGGAACAACTCTGGCCGCCGGCAGTCATGGGCGAGCGTCGCCAGAGCCGCCAGCGTGTCGAAATTGCCGAGCACAGCGCCGTAGTCGGTCTCCAACCCCCAGAAGGCGGCGATCACCGGACCGGGAACGCCCGTCTCTGCCTCCACCTGGGCAAGGACGCTGGCGTATTTTTGAAGGTTCGCCTTGCCCTGGGTCAGCCGGTGACCATTGACCATGCGAGTGGCAAATTGCTGCCAATCCTGGGCGAAGACGCCCTGCGCCCGGTCGGCGGCGAGCACCTTCTGGTCGATTCGCATGCCGGCGAGCGCCGTATCGACGGCAGCCGGCGACAAGCCCTTAGCGAGCCCCTCGGCCCGGACCCCGTCGAGGAACTGCGAAAAGTCGCCGCCGCACTGCTGCGCCGCCGCGAGGCTGGTGCCCGACAGGAGCAAGGTCAGGGTCAGGGCAAGACGGCGGGCTCGAAGCATCGCGGGGATCCTTTTCTCTAAAGACGGCGAGGGCGCACGCCGAGTAGCCATTCAAGATGGCGGATTGAAGAAATTCAGCGCGAGAGATTCGCTTCCAGCCACTTTTTCCAGTCCTCGCGGGTTCCGGCGAACGCGTTGCGGTCGACCTCGCCCTTTATGCCCGGCACGGTGCCCTTCTCGGTGTATTGCCAAAACCGGAATCGGCGGTTCTCATAGACGTTGTCGGGATGATCCCGCACTGCTCGCACCCAGACCTCATGGCGCGGGAAGGCGCCGACCAGCCGGTCGCGATGCACGTCGATCGGGATGTAGAGCAGCGGGCGCTGGCCATAATGGCGTTCGAGGGCATCGGCCATTGCCGTTACCTCGCGGACCAGATCCTCGCGGGGCGGGCGCTTGGTGCAGGTCGGCGAGAAGGGCGTCCATTCGATGTCGATCACCGGCGGCAGCGCCAGGCGATCTTTTGGGACGGCGTTGATGAAGGCCCGTGCCTGCTCGATGCCCGGCCGGCAATGATACCAGAAATGATAAGCGCCGCGCGGTATGCCGACCGCCCGGGTTTTCCGCCAGTTTTCCGCAAACCGTTCGTCGACCCGGTCGCCGCCCTCGGTCGCCTTCAGCCAGGCAAAGGCGACACCGCTGTCGCGGGCCGCGTCCCAGTCGATCGCGCCTTGATATTTCGAGATGTCGATGCCGTGGACCGGGTATTGATAGGCCGACTCAGCGGCCATGCCAGTGAGGCCGAGCTCCTTGACGTCGAGGGCGGTGGAGCGGCAGCCGCCGACCAGCAGCGCCGCCGCTATGCCGGCCAGGACAAGCGCCTGCCTGCCCAGACCGCGGCGCGCTCGGGTCGATGGGGCCGGGTGGGTTGGAAAAAAAGGCTTCATCGTCGGCTCGGATCGGTTCGAGGGGGCCATCATGATGGCGGGTTGGGGCAAATCGCAAGTGGCGCCGGCGTAGGCGTTCGCGAGTCTGGCAATGGACGCGGACGGCTGCCAAGCCGATCGGGGCGCACCGACGCAATCCAGGACGAAATTTGCGCAATCTCACTCCGATCAGATCAAAGTGAGCTTGACCGAAGCTTGCCGGCGTCATTTACAGGGTCACGAGCGATCCCGGCCTTGATGGCGGCAGGGTGCGGTGTGGCATTTGCCTCGCCGGGAGCAATCGCCGATAATTGCGAATCGACAAAGGGCGGCGAGCCTCCGCAATGCAGATATTATCCAACCTCAATACCCTGCTCCAGGCAATCCCGGCCGGTGGCCGAGCCAGTCTTGAGGCGATTCTGGAAAGCATCCGGGCGTTGTTCGGCGGCGACCGGGAGACCCGCCGCCGGGTCGCCTTCGGTGTCGCGGTGATCGCCCTGTCCGCCAAGATGGCGAAAGCCGACGGCATCGTCTCCCAGCAGGAAATCACCGCGTTCCGGCAGATACTTGAAATTCCGCCCGAGGAAATGCGCAATGTCTTTCGCCTCTATGACATTGCCCAGGAGGACATTGCCGGCTTCGAGATCTATGCCGCGCGTCTGCGGGCTTTGTGCCGTGACGAGGACGGGGATTGCCAGTTGCTGGCGGATGTCCTCGACGGCCTGTTCCACATCGCCAAGGCGGATGGCCTGGTGCATGAGCGCGAGCTGGCGTTCCTCGCCGAGATCGGCCGGATCTTCGGTCTGACTGAGCAGGAATTCGCCCGGATCAAGAACCGCCATATCCTGGGTGCCGAGAACCCCTATGCGGTGCTCGGGCTCGATCCTGACGCGCCCCCGGCGGAGACCCGCGCGCGTTATCTGTCGCTGGTGCGCGAGAACCATCCCGACCGGCTGTCCGCCCGCGGCGTACCGGACGAGTTCATGTTCATCGCAACGGAACGGATGAAGGCGATCAACGCCGCTTATCACTCCATCTCGGGAAAGACCGCGGCTTGAAACCCGACGTCGCGCGCATCGACGAGATCCGGCCGTCGCCCAACCACACCGAACGCCGGTTGTCGGGCGGCCCGGACATGCTGATCCTCCACTATACCGGGATGGGCACGGGCGAGGGCGCGGTGCGTTGGCTGTGCGATCCGCAAAGCGGGGTGTCGTGCCACTATCTCGTGCATGAGGACGGCCGCGTCGTCCAGATGGTGCCCGACGAGCAACGCGCATGGCACGCCGGCGAAGGCAGTTGGCGGGGACGCGGCGACGTCAATTCCCGTTCGATCGGCATCGAGATCGTCAATGTCGGTCATGGCAACGGCTACCCGGATTTTCCCGCCGCGCAGATCGCCTCCGTCATCGAATTATGCAGGGAATGTGTCGGCCGCTGGCCGATTCCGCCTGAATTCGTGCTGGCACACTCCGACATTGCGCCCGCGCGGAAATCAGATCCCGGCGAAAAGTTCCCTTGGGATCAACTTTTTTTTGCGGGCATCGGACACTTCGTCGTGCCGGCTCCGTTGCGCGGTGGCCGATTCTTCGGCCGGGGTGATCGGGGCGAGCCAGTCAGCGCCTATCAGTCGCTGCTGGCCGCCTACGGTTACGCGGTGCCGATCGACGGCGTATTCGAGGATACGACCCATTTCGCGACGGTCGCCTTCCAGCGTCATTTTCGTCCCGAACGGGTCGACGGCGTCGCCGACGCTTCGACGATCGAGACCCTGCATCGGTTGCTGACGGCTTTGCCCCGTTCACCCTTCGACCGGGATGCTAGGGCACCGAGCGTCGCCTGATCCGGGACGCAATATTTCAATATGAAATGTTGCGTGACAGCAATGCCACATTCCCGATCATATTGCGCTGCACACCACGGCTCGCCGAAGCCGCGATGCATTTGTGGCGAGGGGTAAAAGCCGCCTGCACAAGGGGTTGGGCGGCCTTCGATCAATTTGGGGTATTCATGCTTAGACTGACTGCCGCGGCGCTCGCCGCGACGATTTTCCTCGGCCAGACCACTGCCATCTTCGCTCATCAGACCGAGTCCGAACACGCCGAGACCGCCGGGGTTCAGGTGGCCTCGCTGGAGCGCCTTTCCGAGCGGCCCTATGCCGCGATCATCGCCAAACATGCCAAGGCCAATGGCGTGCCGATCGCTCTGGCGCATGCCGTGGTGAGTGTCGAAAGCCGCTACCGCGCCAAGGTGACCGGCGCCGCCGGCGAGGTCGGGCTGATGCAGATCAAGCCGGCGACGGCGCGCGGCATGGGCTACAAGGGCAGCACGAAGGCGCTCTACAATCCCGATACCAACATCAAATGGGGCATGCGCTACCTGGCCGGCGCGGTGAAGCGCGGCGGCGGCACCACCTGCGGCACGATCCTCAAATACAATGCGGGCCATTACGCCAAGCGGATGAACCCAGTGTCCAAGCGCTATTGCTCGAAGGTCAAGGTGGAGATGGCGCGGGCGTAAGCCGCTTCGTCATCGCTTCGAATGGAAAACACCCGGCGTGGGGGCGCCGGGTGTTTTGCGTTTTTGGGGGCGCTTGAAAATTGAACAGGGTGGCGGCGTCGCCAGCATTCCGGCAACGCCTACTGTCTTTCCCATTGACTTCCGTTCCTCGCGCGGACACCTACGGCGTGCCAGTCGGCTGGGCGACCGCTCCCGTCATACGTCGAAAGACGGCGGGGGAGGAAAGTCCGGGCTCCACGGAGAAACGGTGCCGGATAACGTCCGGCGGGGGCGACCCCAGGGAAAGTGCCACAGAAAACAGACCGCCCCGCCTATAGTGCGGCTCGACCCGCGCAAGACGCTCGGCAGCGGAGCCGCAGTATTGGCGGGGTAAGGGTGAAACGGTGGGGTAAGAGCCCACCGCGCTTCCGGCAACGGCAGCGGCACGGTAAACCCCACCGGGAGCAAGACCGAATAGGGACGACGCGGCGGTTCGCCTTCGGGTGATATCGCCAGCCCTTCTCCGGGCCTGTCGTCCGGGTGGGTTGCTCGAGGCGGTTCGCAAGGACCGTCCCAGAGGAATGGTCGCCAGGCGGCTTTGCCGCCTACAGAACCCGGCTTACAGGCCGACTGGCTCTTTCTTTTCTACGTTTCTGGCGAATTTCAGCGCCGCTACCGGCAGTCGCGACCGAACTGCTCCGGTTGAATTTTGGGACGCGCCCACACCGCGCGTGAATTTGTCTGCAATCCTTTGTTTTCGCTGCCTTCGTGAGACTGCGGCCCCCACCCCGGAGGCCCGTCACCAGACTGCGGTGATGCTGTGGGGGCAATGCGTGAAGTTGCCAAAATATCAATATTAATAGGACGTTAAGAGTGATTGTTTAAAAATTGGGCATGTCTTTCAACAGGCGTTGTGTAGGTCAATCCCATTGACGCCCAAGAGTGCCCATGCTATCCGGTAATCCATCATTAGGGGCTCGGTCAGTGCCCCATTTCGAACATCGCAGGCCGGGCCTCGGACGATCCGAGGCTCGCGACGAGTGCTGTATGGCACCCTTCGCCGTGGCGGAGCTGTGTCGGTGGGGCGGCGGGCGAGCGGGGGTCTTGATGGAATGCGAACCGGTCGCTTCAAAGCATTCGCGAACTGATGGACCGGTTTCTCTCCAACTGGGTGAACAATGTCGACGCCAAAGGGCGCGTGTCGGTGCCGGCCGCGTTTCGGCAGGTGATCGCGACGCGCGGCATTCGCGAACTGTTTGCCATGCGCAGTCTCGGTCAGCCGGTGATGGATGTCGGCGGTCCCGATCTCCTGGAGCGTTTCGAGCGGCAGATGGATGCGACCAGCCCGTTCAGCGAAACGTTTCAGGATTTGTCGGTCTTCGCTTTCGGCGACGGGATGTATCTGAAATTCGACAGCGAGGGGCGGATCACCATGACCGACTTCGTGCGTTCGCATACGGGGATCACCGATCAGGTGGCCTTCGTGGGTGCCCGCGATTTCTTCCAGCTTTGGGAGCCGTCGCGGTTCGAGGCGTACCGGGCCGAAGCGAGGGCGCGTCTTTTGGCGGCGCGTGGTTCGGTCGGCACGTCAGCGGGATCACCGGAATGATGGCGGGCAACGGCGGGGGCGAGGATCCTGTCGTTGGCGGACCGGCTCGTCATGTTCCGGTGCTTCTCGACGAGGTTCTGGCGGCACTTGCCCCGCAGCCGGGCGAGACGATCGTCGACGGCACCTTCGGCGCGGGCGGCTATACGCGTGCCATTCTGGATAGCGGTGCCAGTGTCGTGGCCATCGACCGCGACCCTTCGGCGGTGGCGACCGGACGCAGGCTCGCCGAAAATTACAACGGCCGGATGACGATGGTCGAGGGACGCTTCGGCGACCTTGAGACGATCGTTGAAAATCATGGCGGCGCCGTCGACGGCATTGTGCTCGACATCGGCGTGTCGTCGATGCAGATCGACGCGGCAGAGCGCGGCTTTTCCTTCCAGAAGGACGGACCCCTCGATATGCGTATGGGCGCATCCGGGCCGACCGCCGCTGACGTCGTCAACCGGCTGAAGCTGGGCGATCTGGCGCGCGTTCTCGGATTCCTGGGCGAAGAGAAGCAGGCGGGGCGCGTTGCGCGGGCGATCGAGGCGCGCAGGGCGGAAAAGCCGTTCACCCGGACCCTCGATCTTGCCGCGGTCATCGGTCGGGTAGTGGGGCGCTCGCCCAAGGACCGGATCGATCCCGCAACCCGCAGTTTTCAAGGGCTACGTATCTTCGTCAATGACGAACTGGGCGAGCTCGCTCGCGCATTGGTCGCGGCCGAGCGGGTGCTGAAGCCCGGCGGTCGTCTCGTTGTCGTGACCTTCCATTCGCTCGAGGATCGCATCGTCAAGCGCTTCCTGCGCGATCGCTCGTCGCCGCCGTCGGGATCGCGACACCTGCCGGACATCGCTCCCGCCACGCAGACTTTCGAGGCCCGCAACAAGGCGCTGGCCGCCTCCGATGCGGAAGCGGCGCGCAACCCGCGCGCCCGTTCGGCGAAGCTGCGCCACGGCGTGCGGACTGCCGAGGCGCCGCGCGGCGAGAACGACGCGCTCGCTTTCGCCGCCCTGCCATCGCTCGCCGACCTTCCTCAGACCGGAGACTGACAGCCATGTTGAAGACCCTCGACATCGTTCTCATCGCGGTCATGATTTCCGCCGCGGCCTGGACCTACAAGATCAAGCACGAGGCTGAACTGCTCGAGGCGGAGGTCGCCAAGGTCGAGCGCCGGATCGCGCTGGAGCGTGAGACCATCGCCCTGCTCGAGGCCGACTGGAGCCTGCTCGATCAGCCGAGCCGGCTCCAGCGCCTGGTCGACGCCTTCGCGTCGGATCTCAAGCTGCAGCCGATGCGGCCGGATCAGATCGTCGAGCCCGATCAATTGCCTGCCCGGCCGGTGAACTTCCTTCCCGATCAGACCAACACGCTCGGCGGCTATGCCGACAACTCGGAAACGGTGGTCCGGTGATGCGCATCGCAAATCCCTTCAAACGGGCCATACCGACGGCACCGGTGCCGGCGGCTTCCGAGCTCGATGTCTTCGCTCGTCAGGGCCGCCGCCGCGTCGCCCCGACAAATCGCAGCCGCTTCACCATCGCCATTGGCCTCTTCGTGGCCGTTTATGGCGTCATCGGCGGCCGTCTCGTCATGTGGGGTGTCGCGCCGGCCGAAACGGCTTCGTCCAGAGGCGCAAGCGACCTGATCATGGCCGCCCGGCCGGATCTCGTCGACCGCAACGGCGAAGTGCTCGCCACCGACATCAAGACCGCATCGCTGTTCGCCGAGCCCCGGCGCATCATCGATCCGGACGAGGCGAGCGAACTGTTGCTCTCGGTCCTGCCCGATCTCGATCCCAAATGGCTTTATCGCCGGTTGGCCAGCGAGGCCGGCTTCATCTGGCTACGGCGCGAGCTGACGCCGGGCCAGCAGCAAGCGATCCTCGACCTCGGCATTCCCGGCATCGGATTTCGCACCGAAAAACGCCGCTTCTATCCCGGCGGCAGCACGGCGGGCTTCATCGTCGGGACTGTCAATGTCGACAATCAGGGCATTGCCGGGATGGAGAAATACGTCGACGACGCGGGCTACCGCGCGTTGCAGAACACCGGCCTGGCCGTCGACACCGATTTGCAGCCGATGCGGCTGTCGATCGATCTGCGCGTCCAGCACATCGTGCGCGACGAGGTCGCGGCGGCCATGAAGCGCTACCGGGCGATCGCGGCCGGCGGCGTCGTTCTGGATGTCGAGACGGGCGAAGTCATCGCCATGACCTCGCTGCCCGACTACGACCCCAACGAGCCGAAGCAGGCGCTCGAAAAGGATCGCATGAACCGCATGTCGGCGGGCCTTTACGAAATGGGGTCGACCTTCAAAACCTTCACCACCGCGATGGCGCTCGACTCCGGCAAGGTGAAGATCACCGATTCCTTCGACGCGACGAAACCGATCCGTATCGGCGGCTTTACCATCACTGACTTCCACGGCAAGCGCCGCGTGCTGAGCGTTCCGGAAGTCTTCATCTATTCATCCAATATCGGCACGGCCAAGGAGGCTGAGGTCGTCGGCGTCGCGGCTCACCAGGAGTTCCTGACCCGGCTGGGCCTGCTCAGCAAGATGCGGACCGAACTCCCGGAAGTGGCGTCTCCGACCCAACCCAAGGAATGGAAGCAGATCAACTCGATCACGATTTCCTTCGGTCACGGCGTCTCGACGACGCCGCTCCAGACAGCGGTGGCCGCGGCCGCGCTGATGAACGGCGGCAAACTGATCCCGCCGACCTTCCTGCCCCGCACCCGCGAAGAGGCGGAGGCCGTTGCAACACGGGTGGTCTCGCAAAAGACCAGCGACCAGATGCGCTATCTCTTCCGCCTCAACGTCGCCGACCAACGCGGTTCCGGCAACCGAGCCGACGTGCCCGGCTACAAGGTCGGCGGCAAGACCGGCACGGCCAACAAGGTGGTCAACGGCCGCTACTCCGACACCAAGAAATTCAACGCCTTCCTGTCGGCCTTTCCGATCGACAAGCCACGCTACGTCGTTCTCGTCGTCGTCGACGAGCCGAAGGCGGAGGAAGGTCAAGTTTACGCCACGGCCGGCATGAACGCGGCGCCGACGGTCGCCAACATCATTCGCCGTTCGGCGACGCTGTTGAAGGTCCGTCCGGATTTCGGCGAGGACGGAAAGTCGCTGCTCGTCTCCTATTAGCAACTGTGAACGTCCAAACCGACCTTCACCAAGCGGCCCGCAAGTTATAGAAGTCCGACGAGTCGGCGAGGGATGCGCCGGCCATTCGGTACAGCGCGGATATTGGTGAATGAAGCTATCCCAACTCGCAGACGGCCTGGCCATGACCGGCGGTGCAGACGATCCGGAGATCGCCGGACTGTCGGCTGATTCCCGCAGCGTCGGCGACGGATTTCTGTTCGCGGCTTTGTCGGGAACCCGGGCCGATGGCGCGCGATTCGTCGCCGCGGCCGAGGCGAGCGGCGCGGTCGCCATTCTCGCGGCGAACGACGCGGCGATCGAATCACGCCTGCCTATCCTGCGTGCTGACGATCCGCGTCACGCCATCGCCGTCATGGCCGCCAGGTACTATGGCGCGCAGCCCGAGCAGGTCGTCGCCGTCACCGGCACGGCCGGCAAGACCTCGATCACCACCTTCGTCCGCCAGATCTGGGCCAGCCAGGGGATCGCCGCCGCTTCGATCGGCACGACCGGCGTCGTTTCGCCGAGACGCGACGAATACGGCACGCTGACGACGCCCGATCCGGTCGCGCTTGCGAAGCTGATGGCCGACCTGGCGGCCGAAGGCGTTACCCACGCGGCGATGGAAGCGTCGAGCCACGGCCTCGATCAGCGCCGACTCGACGGTGTCCGGCTCGCGGCGGCGGGGTTCAGCAATCTCGGCCATGACCATCTGGACTATCACCCCGACGCCGAGTCCTACTTCGGCGCCAAGATGCGGCTGTTTACGACCCTCCTGCCGAAGGGGGCTCCGGCAGTGATCTTCGCCGACGACCGCTGGTCAGGCCGGGCGATCGAGGTCGCAACAGGTGTCGGCGCGAACGTGTTGACCGTCGGGCGAAACGGCGGCTTTCTCACATTGAAAAGGCTCGAGCACCAGCGGCATTGCCAGGTCGCGGAAATCGAGGCCGAGGGTCGTATCCATCGCATCGTCCTGCCGCTGGCGGGCGAGTTCCAGATGTCCAACGCCCTGGTGGCCGCCGGGCTCGCAATCGCCACCGGCGTTGCGACAGGTGCCGCGCTGGCCGCGTTGGAGACCTTGAAAGGCGCGTCCGGCCGGCTGGATCTGGCCGGCACGACGGCTGAGGGGGCTCCGGTCTTCGTCGATTACGCGCACAAGCCGGATGCGCTCGAGAACGTGCTGGCGTCGGTGCGCCCTTTCACCACCGGCCGTGTCGTCGCGGTCATCGGCTGTGGCGGCGACCGCGATCGGGCCAAGCGCCCGATGATGGGCGAAATCGCCGCGCGACTGGCCGATGTGGTCATCGTCACCGACGACAATCCGCGCTCGGAAGACGCGGCGGCGATCCGGGCAGCGATCATGGCGGCGGCCCCTGGCGCGACCGAAATCGCCGATCGCCGCGCGGCCATTCGCGAGGCGGTCCGGCAGGCGCATTCCGGCGACACGGTCGTGGTCGCCGGCAAGGGGCACGAGATTGGCCAGACCGTCGGCGACGTTACCCACCATTTCAGCGACCATGAAGAGGTTCGCGCGGCGATCTCGGAGGCGGGCCGATGAGCGAAGCGCTTTGGGAGACATCCGCCTTGATCGCGGCAATGAACGCGCGACCGGTCGGCGACCTGCCAGCCTCGATCTCTGGCATTTCCATCGATACCCGGACGCTCGGTGAGGGCGAGGCCTTCTTCGCCATCCAGGGCGAGCGGTTCGACGGCCATGACTTTCTGACGGCAGCGACGAAAGCCGGAGCTGCTCTGCATGTGGTCGCAGAGCACAAATTGCCGGCGCTGGGCAGCGTTCAGTCACCGTTGCTGGTCGTCGACGACGTATTGCATGCCCTGTCGCGCCTGGGCGAAGCCGCCCGCGCCCGCTCGAGCGCGAAGATCATCGCGGTGACCGGCAGCGTCGGCAAGACGACCACCAAGGATGCGCTGCGCCACGGCCTTTCGGCGGTCGGCCGCGTCCATGCGAGCGCGGCTTCGTTCAACAATCACTGGGGCGTGCCGCTGAGCCTGGCCCGGATGCCGGCCGACAGTCGCTTCGCGATCTTCGAGATCGGCATGAACCATGCGGGCGAAATTCGGCCGCTGGTCAAACTAGTGCGGCCGCATCTGGCGATCATCACGCTGATCGCCCCCGCTCATCTCGGCCACTTCCGCGACCTTGAGGAGATCGCCGAGGCGAAGGCCGAGATCTTCGAAGGGCTCGTCACGGGCGGCACCGCGATCCTCAATGCCGATGATCCCCATTGTGGACCGCTGGCGACCATGGCCCGCAAGGCGGGCGTCACCGCGATCGCGACCTTCGGCGAGGCGAGCGGCGCCGATTTCGCGTTGGCCCGCTTCGAAACGACGGCTGAGGGCGCGGCGATCGAGGCGGTCATCGGTGGCGAACCGGTCCGGCTGCATCTGACCTCCAGCGGCCGGCACATGGCACAGAATATCCTTGCCGTGCTCGGCGCGGCCAAGCTTGCCGGTGCGGATGTCCAGACGGTGGCGGCGGCGCTGTCGAGCTGGCACGCGGTCAAGGGACGCGGCGCGCGCTCGCAGCTGCCGATGCCGGGCGGCGGTTCGATCGAACTCATCGACGACAGCTACAACGCCAACCCGGCCTCGATGCGAGCCGCGCTCGACGTCTTGAAGGCTGCGGCGGTCGGGGAGGGTGGTCGCCGCATCGCTGTTCTTGGCGACATGCTGGAACTGGGCGAGCACGCGCCGGCGCAGCACGCCGATCTCGCCGCGCCGATCGCCGAGGCGGGCGTTGATCGGGCCTTTCTCGCCGGGGATGAGATGAAGGCGCTCGACGACGTGCTGGAAGGTCGGGTCGACCGCGAATGGCATGACAGCGTCGACGAACTCCTTAAGAGCCTGTTGACGATGATCCGCGCTGGCGACGTCGTTATGGTAAAGGCCTCGAAAAGCATCGGCTTCACCGCCTTGGTGGATAGGATGCTGACGACCTATCCGCCGCAGACATCCACCGGCGCGGCGCCGGTCCCTGACAAGATCGACCCGGCTGGAGCTGCCCGATGATCGCTTATCTCGGCCAGTTCGGCGCCGACTTTCCACTCTTCAATGTCTTTCGCTACATCACATTCCGAACCGGTGCGTCGATGATCACCGGCTTCATCGTTGTGTTTCTGTTCGGCCCGGCGATCATCGCCAATTTGCGCATTCGGCAGGGCAAAGGCCAGCCGATCCGCGCCGACGGCCCGCAGACCCATTTCAAGAAGTCCGGCACGCCAACTATGGGCGGGCTGATGATTCTTTCGGGTTTTCTTGTCTCAGCGATGCTGTGGGCGGATCTGAGCAACCTCTACGTCTGGACGGTGCTGCTGGTCACGGTCGGCTTCGGGGCGATCGGGTTTTACGACGACTATCTGAAAGTGACGAGGCAGAACGACAAGGGTTTTTCCGGCAAGTCTCGCCTGGCTCTGGAATTCCTGATCGCGATCGCGGCGTCGGTCCTGATCGTCTATGCTGGAACCGGCAGTTTCGCCACGTCGCTGGCTTTCCCCTTCGTGAAATCCTTTCTCCTGGATCTTGGCTGGTTCTATGTCGGCTTCGCGGCTTTCGTCGTGGTCGGATCCGCCAACGCGGTGAACTTGACCGACGGGCTGGACGGGTTGGCGATCGTGCCGATCATGATCGCGGCCGCCGCCTTCGGCCTCATCGCCTATATCGCCGGCAATGTGAACTTCTCCAATTATCTGCAGATCCACTATGTCGTCGGCACCGGCGAACTGGCGCCGCTCTGCGGCGCGGTCATCGGCGCCGGACTTGGCTTCCTGTGGTTCAACGCGCCGCCGGCGGCGATCTTCATGGGCGACACCGGCTCGCTCGCCCTCGGCGGGATGACCGGCACGATCGCCGTCGCGACCAAGCATGAACTGGTGCTGGCGATCATCGGCGGCCTGTTCGTCATCGAGGCGCTGTCGGTGATCATCCAGGTCGCCTCGTTCAAGCTGACCGGCAAGCGGGTCTTCCTGATGGCGCCGATCCACCATCATTTCGAAAAGCTCGGTTGGACCGAAAGCCAGGTCGTCGTGCGCTTCTGGATCATCGCGTTCATGTTGGCCTTCGTCGGCCTGTCGACCCTGAAACTGCGGTGAGACGATGATCCCGGCGCGTTCCTTTTCCGGACAATCGGTCGCCCTGTTCGGGCTCGGCAGCTCCGGCCGCGCGACGGCACGCGCGTTGGTCGAGGGTGGCGCAAACGTTGTCGCCTTCGACGACAATCCGGCGAGTGTCGAAGCCGCGCGCGCCGAGGCAATCCCGACGGGCGATCTGCGCGACGCCGATTGGTCGCGTTTTAGCGCCTTTGTCCTATCGCCCGGTGTGCCGCTCACTCATCCCAAGCCCCACTGGACCGTGGAACTTGCCCGCGCCGCCGGCGTCGAGGTGATCGGCGACATCGAGTTGTTCAGTCGCGAGCGCCGCGCGATCGCGCCGACATCGCCTTTCATCGCGATCACCGGCACCAACGGCAAGTCGACGACCACCGCATTGATTGCCCATTGCCTGCGCTGGAGCGGGCGGGACACGCAGTTCGGCGGCAATATCGGCGTCGCCGTAATGACGCTCGAACCGCCGGCGCCCGAGCGCCACTACGTTGTCGAGTGTTCGTCTTATCAGATCGACCTGGCGCCGACGCTGGAGCCCTCGGTGGGCATCCTGCTCAACCTGACGCCTGACCATCTCGACCGGCATGGATCGATGGGCAATTACGCCGCGATCAAGGCCCGCCTCGTCGCCGGTTCCGGTCTGGCCGTCGTTGGCGTCGATGACGCGCCGTGTCGGCAGATCGCCGACGAACTGGAATCCGATGGCAGGACCGTCGTGCGGATTTCGCAAGGGGAATTGCAAGGCCCCGGGGTCGACTTCGACGGTCGGGTTCTCCGGCGCCGCGTGAGGGGAACTGAGGAGGCCTTCTTCGACCTTTCCGCGATCGGTTCCCTGCGCGGTCGCCATAATGCCCAAAACGCCGCCGCGGCGGTTGCCGCCCTGACCGCTGTTGGATTGTCGGGCGCGGAAATTCGCGCGGGTCTGGAAAGTTTCCCAGGGCTGGCGCACCGCATGGAGGAGGTCGGGCGTCGCGGCCGGGTTCTCTTCGTCAATGATTCCAAGGCCACCAATGCCGAAGCGGTCGCGCCGGCGCTCGCGGCCTTCCCGCGCATCCACTGGATCGCCGGGGGACTGGCGAAGGACGGCGGTATCGCGGCGCTGGCGCCGTTTTTTCCACGGATCGCCAAGGCCTATCTGATCGGCGAGGCGGCGCCTGCCTTTGCCGCGACTCTTGGTAAACGAATTCCTTACGAAATCTCCGGTACGCTTGCCATCGCGGTCGAACACGCGGCGGCCGACGCCGAGGCGAGCGAAGGTGCGTCCGGGCAGGAGAGCGTCATACTCCTGTCCCCGGCCTGCGCCAGTTTCGACCAGTTTCGCAATTTCGAAGTGCGGGGCGATGCGTTCCGCGAGGCGGTGGGCGCGCTCGCGGGCATCGAGATGGCGCACAAGGGGGAATCATGACGAGCCGGGTCAAACGAGGCGTGATCAGCGAGTGGTGGTGGGGCGTCGATCGCTGGTTCTTGGCGGCCTTCCTGATACTTCTGGTCGGCGGCCTGGTGTTTTCCTTCGCCGCCAGCCCCCCGGTCGCCGAGCGCATCGGCGTCGAACCCTTCCACTTCGTCAAGCGCCATGCCGCCTTCCTCATCCCAACGGCTTTGGTCATGTTCGGTTGTTCGCTGCTAAGCTCGCGTGGTGTGCGCCGCGCCTCGTTGCTGATTTTGGCGGCGTCGCTCATGCTGATGGTGTTGGCGCTGTTCGTCGGCATGGAGATCAAGGGCTCGCGCCGCTGGATCGATTTCGGTCCGCTCAACATCCAGCCGTCGGAATTCATGAAGCCGGCCTTTGTAGTGATCTGCGCCTGGCTGTTCGCCGAGAAGCAACGCCGCCCCGAGATTCCGGGCAATCTGTTCGCGCTGATCCTGCTTCTCGTGGTCGTCGCGCTGCTCGTGGCGCAGCCCGACCTCGGCCAGACCATACTCGCGACGGCCGCCTGGGGCGGCTTGTTCTTCATGGCCGGCATGCCATGGTTGTGGATCGCGCTGCTCGGGGGCGTCGCCCTCGGTGGCTCTTTTCTCGCCTATGTCGCGTTTCCCCACGTTGCCAGCCGCATCGATCGGTTTATGACCGGCGAGGGCGACACCTTCCAGACCGACACCGCGCGCGAGGCGATCATGCGCGGCGGTTGGTTTGGCCAGGGTCCGGGCGAGGGCACGGTCAAACGCATGCTTCCCGATAGCCACACCGATTTCGCGTTTGCGGTTCTTGCCGAGGAATTCGGCATTATCGCCTGCATGCTGGTGGCCTCGATATTCGCCTTTATCGTGATCCGAGGCCTATCCTCGGCGCTCGCCCAGCGCGATATCTTCGACCGGTTGGCGATTTCCGGTCTGGTGCTGCTCATTGGCTTGCAGTCGATCATCAACATGGCGGTGAATCTGCAATTGATGCCGGCGAAGGGCATGACGCTGCCCTTCATTTCCTATGGTGGCTCGTCGATGCTGGCGATCGCCATATCGGCGGGGTTCATCCTTGCGCTGACGCGGCGACGGCCGGAGAACCGCTCGCATACCGACCGGCTGATGGAGCGGACCTTCCAGTTGCACGCCGCGTGAGGCAAGGGGCGGGGACCGGCTCTAGCCCTTGAGCGCCCGTTTTCGAGCGCTTGAGCGCCCGTTTTCGCTGATACTGTGAGTCGGATGGCTCTCCGCTTTTATCAATCCTGGGCGGAACGGCTGGCGCGCTTTCGCATTGTGTGAGCGAGTTGGTCGCGTTCTCTGCGGTTTTAGCCACACGAAGCAATGGCAACGAGGCCAACTCCGACCCGAAGAGGCGACCTTTTTCCGCAATGACAACGATCCTTCTCTCCGCTGGCGGCACCGGCGGCCATCTCTTTCCGGCCGAAGCCCTGGCACATGAGCTCGTTGCGCGCGGCTTCGAGGTTCATCTCGTCACCGACGACCGTGCCGGCCGTTTCGCCGAGCGTTTTCCGGTCAAGGCCGTGCATCGGGTGCGCTCGGCAACCTTCGCGTCGAAAAACCCGCTCAAGGTCGCATCCGCCCTGTGGACGCTGTGGCGGGGCTTCCGCGAAGCCGGCGATCTGGTGCGTCGTCTGCGACCGGCGGTCGTCGTCGGATTCGGCGGTTATCCGACGGTGCCGCCGCTGATGGCAGCGCTCCGCGCCGGCCGGCCGACGCTGATCCATGAACAGAACGCGGTGATGGGCCGGGCGAACCGCTTCCTCGGCTCCCGCGTCGATCGCATCGCCGCCGGGATTCCGCAGGACAAGGCCGATCCGGCGATCGCCGCAAAGATCACCGTGACCGGCAATCCGGTACGCTCGCCGATCCTGGAGGCCGCGAAGACGCCATACCGGCCGGCCGAGCCGGATGGGCGGTTCAACCTGGTGGTCTTCGGGGGAAGCCAGGGCGCGCAGTTCTTTTCCGAGCGCATTCCCGCAGCCATCGAACGCCTGCCCGAGGAACTGCGAAAGCGGCTGGTCGTCACCCAGCAGGCGCGCAGCGACGACGAGGCGAGCGTACGACGCTTCTATGAAGAGCGCGACATTCCGGCGACCGTCGCGCCGTTCTTCACCGACATGGCCGAACGACTGGGCGCCGCGCATCTGGTGATCAGCCGCTCGGGCGCCTCTACGGTGTCCGAATTGGCGGTGATCGGGCGACCAGCGATCCTGGTGCCTTATCCCTATGCCCTCGACCACGACCAGGCCGCGAATGCCGCCAAGCTCGAGGCCGAGGGTGGCGCGCTGGTCGTGCGGCAGACGGAGCTTTCCGCCGGCCGGCTGGCCGGCCTCATCGCGGAGATTGCCAGCGATCCGCAAAGGGCTTCAACCATGGCCGCGGCGGCGAAGGCGACCGGCATCCCCGATGCCGCGCGGTTGCTTGCCGACCTCGTTGCGGCTATGCCCCGGGCCGGCGATTGAACCGAAATTCTTTATAATACAGGGGGATGCGGCCATGAAAATGCCGCCGAACATCGGACCGGTCCACTTCATCGGGATTGGCGGTATTGGGATGAGCGGCATCGCCGAGGTGCTGCTTAATCTCGGCTACACCGTCCAGGGTTCCGACCAGAGCGAAAACGCCAACGTTCAGCGCCTGCGCGAACTCGGCGTCCATGTCGCCGTCGGCCACGCAGCCGAAAATCTGGGCCTCGCCGAGGTGGTGGTCGTCTCGACCGCGATCAAGCGCTCGAATCCGGAGTTGGAAGCGGCCCGGGAACGGCTGTTGCCGATCGTTCGGCGCGCCGAGATGCTGGCCGAGCTGATGCGCTTTCGCCAGGCGATCGCCATCGGCGGCACCCATGGCAAGACCACCACGACCTCGATGGTGGCGACGCTGCTCGACGCCGGCGGCCTCGACCCGACCGTCGTCAATGGCGGCATCATCAACGCCTACGGCACCAATGCGCGGATGGGCGACGGCGACTGGATGGTCGTCGAGGCGGACGAATCCGACGGCACCTTCCTGAAGCTGCCGGCCGATGTCGCCGTCGTCACCAACATCGATCCCGAGCATCTCGACCATTATGGCACCTTCGACGCGGTGCGAGCGGCGTTTCGCACATTCGTCGAGAACGTGCCGTTCTACGGTTTTGCGGTGATGTGCATCGACCACCCAGTGGTGCAGACGCTGATCTCCGAGATCGAGGATCGCCGGGTCATCACCTATGGCGAGAGCCCGCAGGCCGACGTGCGGTTCGAGAACCTGCAGGTCGAAGGCCCGAAATCCCGCTTCGACATTACCATTCGCGATCGGGTGACAGGGGCCGCCGAGCAGATCGAGAACCTCGTCCTGCCGATGCCGGGCCGCCATAACGTTTCCAACGCGACGGCCGCGATCGCAGTGGCGCATCGGCTGAACATCCCGGCGGACGCGATCCGCAAGGGACTTGATGGCTTCAGCGGCGTCAAGCGCCGCTTCACCCATACAGGCAATGTCGGCGGCGTGGACATCTACGACGACTACGGCCACCACCCGGTCGAGATTCGTGCTGTTCTGGCTGCGGCGCGAGCCTCGGCGAAGGGGCGGGTCATCGCCGTCGTGCAGCCGCATCGTTATTCTCGGCTGCAGGCGCTGTTCCCTGATTTCGCTGCTTGCTTCAACGACGCCGACACGGTGATCATTGCGCCGGTCTACGCCGCCGGCGAAGAACCGATCGGTTTTGTCAGCTCGGAAATCCTGGTCGAACGGCTCAAGCTCGGCGGCCACCGCGACGCCCGCCTGATTGGTGGGCCAGAGGACCTTGCGCCGTTGATCCATGGGATAGCCAAGTCAGACGACATGGTCGTTTGCCTTGGCGCCGGCTCGATCACCCAGTGGGCCTATGCGCTGCCGAAGGAGCTGGCCGCACTCAACGGAGGCGGCCGCTGATGGATGGCGAGACAATGCTGGCAGGGCTCGGCGATCGGCTCAGCGGTGTTCGCGGCAGGCTGACGCCAGGCGCGGGCATGGACAAGATCACCTGGTTTCGGGCCGGCGGCCCGGCAGAACTGCTGTTTCAACCAGCCGACGAGGAGGATCTCGCCGCGTTTCTGGCGGCCTTGTCCGACGAGGTGCCCGTCCTTGTCGTCGGTATCGGCTCTAACCTGTTGGTGCGCGACGGCGGCGTGCCCGGCGTCGTCATCCGGCTGTCGGCCAAAGGCTTCGGCACCGCCGAGGCGATCGGCGAGACGGCGATCCGCGCTGGCGCCGCGACGCCCGACAAACGGCTTGCCGCGACGGCGCTGGAAGCTGGCATCGGCGGGTTTCATTTCTATCACGGCATTCCCGGCGCGGTCGGCGGGGCGCTGCGCATGAACGCCGGCGCCAACGGCGTCGAGACCTGCGAGCGCGTCCGCGAAGTCCGCGCGCTTGATCGCAAGGGCAATGTCCATGTCCTGACAAATGCCGAAATGGGCTATGCCTATCGCCATTCCGATGCGGCGCCCGAGCTGATCTTCACCTCGGCGATCTTTGACGGTTATGCAGCGGACAAGGACGATATCCGCGCGAAGATGGAGGAGGTCCAGGAACACCGCGAAACGGTCCAGCCGATCCGCGAGAAGACCGGTGGCTCGACCTTCAAGAACCCGCCGGGCACCTCGGCCTGGAAGGAAGTCGACAAGGCCGGTTGCCGCGGTCTCGTTGTCGGCGGGGCGCAGATGTCGGAACTGCACTGCAACTTCATGATCAATACCGGCACTGCCACAGGCCACGATCTGGAATGCCTCGGCGAGACCGTGCGTGCGCGGGTGCTCGAGACCTCCGGCATCCGGCTCGACTGGGAGATCAAGCGGCTCGGCCGCTTTGCCGAAGGGCATGTTGTGGAGCCGTTTCTCGGACGGGAGTGAGGCGGTACGAGCCTGTCGGCAGTTGCTATCAGAAACCATCTCCTTACGAAAATCTTGCTTTTGCCACAGTCGGTTAACCGCCGCTTAACCATCCGCCTGCGATGAATGGCCTCTAGCCTCGTTTGAGGAACGGATTGGGCGATTCATGGCCAAGCATGTGGCGGTATTGATGGGTGGATTTTCGTCGGAGCGGCCGGTCAGCCTCGCTTCCGGCAACGCCTGCGCCGACGCGCTTCAGGCTGCCGGCTATGCGGTGACGCGCCTCGATGTCGACCGCGATGTCGCCGACGCACTGGTCAAGCTGAAGCCCGATGTCGCCTTCAATGCCCTGCACGGCCCCTATGGCGAGGACGGCACGATCCAGGGCATCCTCGAATATCTGGCGGTTCCGTATACCCATTCCGGCGTGCTCGCCTCGGCGCTCGCCATGCACAAGGAACTGGCAAAGACCGTCGCCAAGGCGGCGGGCGTGCCGGTAGCCGAAGCCAAGGTGTGTCATCGCCTCGACGCCGCCAGCAAACACGTCCTGTCGCCGCCCTACGTGGTCAAGCCGGTGGCCGAGGGCTCCAGCTTCGGCGTGCTCATCGTGCGCGAAGATCAGGCTCATCCGCCGCAGGAACTCACCAGTGACGAATGGCCTTATGGCGACATCGTCATGGTCGAACGCTTCGTCGCCGGACGGGAACTGACCTGCGCGGTGATGGGCGACGTGGCGCTCGAAGTCTGCGAGATCACCACCGAGGGCCACGTCTTCTACGATTACGACTCCAAATATGCCCCCGGCGGCTCCCGCCATGTGGTCCCGGCGGAGATCCCCGCCAAGGTGGCGCGGCGCATTCAGGAATGGTCGCTCGCGGCGCACAAGGCGATCGGCTGCCGTGGCGTATCGCGGTCTGATTTTCGCTACGACGACCGGTTCGGCGAGGGCGGTGAGGTGATCTGGCTGGAGGTGAACACCCAGCCTGGCATGACCGAGACCTCGTTGGTGCCCGATATCGCCGCGGCCTCCGGCCATTCCTTCCCCGAGCTTCTGACCTGGATGGTGGAGGACGCCTCATGCAATCGCTGACCGCCGACCGCCGTCAGGGCGACGTACGAGGCGGTACGCCCAGCCAGCTGACCTTGCGTGTGCTACGCGCCGGGCGCCGGGCTTCCAGCCTCGCTACCAGCGTCGCGAGACTGCCGATACCGCGTTTCGGGCCGCTCGCCGCCGTGGTGATCGGCTCGACCCTGGTCTACGGCATGTCGGTGGGCGGCCATACGGTGACCGTCATCGACAATATTGCTCAGCCGCTCGGCTTTCCGATCGAAGCGATCGACGTCACGGGCAATTCGGAAACCTCCGAGATCGACGTTCTGCAGGCGCTCTGGCAGACCGGGTCACAGAGCCTGTTTTCGCTCGACCCGGCCGCGGCTCGCCAGACACTGGAAGCGATGCCTTGGGTCGACCGCGCCTCGGTCGCCAAGATCTTTCCCGATCGGGTCAGGATCACCCTGTCCGAACATCGTCCTTACGCCGTCTGGCAAAAGGGGCGTGAGTTCGTCGTGGTCAACCGCGAGGGCAAGGAGATCGTGCCCTTTGAACCCGGCCGCTTCGCCAATCTGCCGATTGTCGTGGGGACCGGCGCGGCCACCCACGCCGCTGCGCTCCTCGACGAACTGGAAGTGTTGCCCGAGCTTCGCGCAAGGGTGAAGGCGTATATTCGGGTGGGAAATCGTCGGTGGGATTTGCGGCTCGAAAACAGCATCGCGATCGAGCTCCCCGAGGATGATCCGGTGGAGGCACTCGCCGAGGTGGCGCGGATGGATCGGGAGAACGGGCTTTTGTCGCGCGATATCGCCGCCGTCGACATGCGGCTCGCCGACCGGATCGTGATCAAGCTCACGCCCGACGCTCTGGTTCGGCGCAATGCCGCTCTGAAGGAGCGGGAGAAAATTTTCAAGCGTAGCCGGAAGGATGACCCGGTATGAGTGTATTTCAACGTGGCCGGGACGAGCTTCCGCGTATCAAGGCGCTGCCGAAGCGCCGTTCGCGGGTCATCTCGGTGCTGGATGTCGGTTCGGAAAAGGTGTCCTGCCTGATTGCTCGGCTGACGCCGCGCGTTGCCAGCGAAATGCTGCCCGGCCGGACCCATACGATCGAAGTGATCGGCGTCGGTCACCAGCGCTCGCACGGCATCAAGTCGGGCGTGGTCATCGATCTCGACGCGGCGGAACAGTCGGTCCGGCACGCGGTCGACGCGGCCGAGCGGATGGCTGGACTGACCATCGAATCGCTCATCGTCTCGGTCACGGCTGGCCGGCTCAAGAGCCTGCGCGGCGCCGCCGAGATCGACATCGTCGGGGAGGTTTCCCAGACTGACGTTTCGCAGGTCCTCGGTCTCGCCGCGAAGCTGCCGCTCGAGGAGCGCCGGGTGGCGTTGCATTCGCTCGCCTTCGATCTGTCGATCGACGGCGAGAGTGGACTCGACAAGGTCGTCGGCATGAGCGGCAACCGGCTGGGCGCGGACATGCATGTGCTGACCGCCGAGGAAACGCCGTTGCGCAATCTCGAGGCGGTCATCAATCGCGCCCGACTGATGGTCGAGGCCTTTGTGGCGACGCCCTATGCCAGCGCGCTGTCGACATTGGTCGAGGACGAGGCGGCGATGGGGTCGGCCTGCATCGACATGGGGGGCGGTGCGACGACCATCGCGATCTTCCAGAATGGTCGCTTCGTCTATGCCGATCAGGTCGCACTCGGCGGCAATCACATCACCATGGATCTCGCCCGCGGCCTGTCGATCCGGCCAGCCGATGCGGAGCGGCTCAAGGTCATGCACGGCTGCACTCTGAGCGAGTTGATGCAGGACGACGACAGGGTGCCTGTCGTGCCGCTCGGGGAAGAGGGCGGACACGACTCCAAATCCACCGTCGCGCGTTCGCTGATCGCCAAGATCATCCGGCCGCGCGTCGAGGAAACCCTGGAGCTTGTCCGCGACCGTCTGGCCGCCTCAGGGCTCGGCCACGTCATCGGCAAGCGCGTGGTCTTGACCGGCGGCGCCAGCCAGCTTGCCGGCATGAGCGATACGGCGCGCAGCATCCTCCAGCGCAATGTCCGGCTCGGACGACCAGTCGGGGTTGCCGGGCTCAATCCATCCAACAAGGGGCCAGCCTTTGCGACCTCGGTCGGCCTGCTGATCTACCCGCAGGTCGCCCATCGCGAGAACACCGGCCAATCGTCGATCGCGGCTTTCGCGCTCGATCAGAACACCAGGACGGGACGTTTCGGATCCTGGCTCCGGCGGAGCCTTTGAGACAGCGCGGCCGGACTGCCGGTCGGCCGCGAAAACATACGGTGCGCGCCGCGCGCCGCAGCAACTGACAATGCGAACGGCCGCGCGGCGAAACGGCCCGAAACTGCGATAGAGGAACAGGTTATGAGCACGAACCCGAACAAGACCGACATCACCGAGCTGAAGCCCCGCATCACCGTTTTCGGCGTCGGCGGCGGCGGCTGCAACGCGGTCAACAACATGATCAATGCCGGCCTCGAAGGTGTCGAGTTCGTGATCGCCAACACCGACGCCCAGGCGCTGCGCTCGTCCAAGGCCGAGCGGATCATCCAGATGGGCGTCGCCGTCACCGAGGGGCTGGGCGCCGGTTCGCAGCCGGAAGTCGGCCGTGCCGCCGCCGAGGAATCGATCGACGAGGTCTGCGACCATCTCCTCGGCTCGCATATGTGCTTCGTCACCGCCGGCATGGGGGGCGGAACCGGCACCGGCGCCGCGCCGGTCGTTGCGCGCGCCGCACGGGAAAAGGGCATCCTCACGGTTGGCGTCGTGACCAAGCCGTTCCATTTCGAAGGCCAGCGCCGGCTGCGGATCGCCGACGAGGGTATCGAGGAACTGCAGAAGAACGTCGATACGCTGATCGTCATTCCGAACCAGAACCTGTTCCGGATCGCCAACGACAAGACCACCTTCGCCGACGCCTTCGGCATGGCTGATCAGGTGCTGTATTCGGGCGTCGCCTGCATTACCGACCTGATGGTCAAGGAAGGGCTGATCAATCTCGATTTCGCCGATGTGCGTTCGGTGATGCGCGAGATGGGCAAGGCGATGATGGGTACCGGCGAGGCCTCCGGCGAAGGCCGCGCGATGGCCGCCGCCGAAGCCGCGATCGCTAACCCGCTGCTCGACGAGACGTCGATGAAGGGCGCGCGGGGACTGTTGATCTCGATCACCGGCGGCCGCGATCTCACCCTCTTCGAGGTGGACGAAGCGGCGACCCGCATCCGCGAAGAGGTCGACCAGGACGCCAACATCATTCTTGGGGCCACTTTCGACGAAGCGCTGGAGGGGATCATCCGGGTCTCGGTGGTCGCGACCGGTATCGACAAGGTCGAGACGGTCCTCGCCGGGCGCGTCCCCGACCGCCACGCCGTGCCAGCCGCCGCCGCGCCGCGTGCCGTGCCGCAGGCTCAATCGGCGATGACCCATGTCGAAGTCGCGGAGCCGGCGCCCGTTCTCACGGCCGCAGTCGCAGCGGATGAGTTCGAGGAAGAGATCGAAGACGATTTCACCGACGCGCTCGAAGCCGAGATCGCCCAGGTCAGCTCGTTGGCTCCGACCGCCGCGCAATCGGCGCCGCGCATGCCCCGGGTGGAGGATTTTCCGCCGGTGGTCCGCGCCGAGATCGAAAGCCGCGCCGCCGAGCATCACGGGGAGGACCGCGGCCCGATGGGGCTGCTGCGCCGGCTGACGACGGGCTTGTCGCGCCGTGACGAAGAGGACGCCCATCCGGCTGAAATGCGACAGAACCCGGCCGAGAGCCGGAGTCGGGCCGTCGTCGAGCCAAATCCCTATGCGCCCCGGCGTGTGGCGGCCGAATCAGCAGCCCGACCAGCCTCCCAGCCACGTCCCATTGGTGATGAGGATCAGCTTGAGATTCCTGCGTTTTTGCGCCGACAAGCCAACTGATCCCTCACTGTTACCAGTTTGACACAAGGCCCGCCGCGGAACCGGCGGGCCTTTGTTTTTTTAACCTTTTGAAAAATATACGATTTAAGTGGTTGTTAACTGCGTCGACGGTAACAACGGGTAAGAATCCGTGATTTGGCTGGCGAACGGCTCCGTTCTAGGTGTTGCAGCGAGTTTAGACATCTCGATGGCGTGATTCTCTTGGGGAGGGGTGTCAACGGGCGTCGACGGGGCGTCTCCCGATGAGGGTGCCAATCTCCAGGAAGAGCGAATTGATATTCGTTTGATGGTTGGCGGGAAAGGTTGCCAATTGTGTTGATGTTTCAGCAGACGCTTGGTTCGCGGGTCGACTTTGATGGCGTAGGCGTCCACAGCGGTCTTCCTGTCCAGCTGAGCCTGCTCCCGGCCGAGGCCCATACCGGCATCGTCTTCCATCTGTTCGACAAATGCGACCTTCTGCACGAGATCAAGGCGATTTCGGCGAACGCCGCGCTGATGGATCTTTCCACCGTCGTCGGTGATCCGCGCGGCGCTCATGTCGCGACCATCGAGCATCTGATGGCGGCGCTCTACGCCATGGGCATCGACAATGTCGTTGTGCAGATCGATGCGCATGAGACGCCGATCATGGACGGATGCGCTGCCGCCTTCATCGCCGCGATTCGCGAGTCGGGCATCATCAGCCAGGCCGCCAGGCGGCGTTTCCTGCGCGTTTTGAAGCCCGTGACCGTCGAGATGAACGGCGCCCGCGCCGAATACCGTCCGCATAACGGCACGCGATTCGAGATCGAGATCGATTTCGATAGCCCCGTCATCGGGCGTCAGACCTATTGCGCCGATCTCACGGCCGATCGCTTCGCCGCGGATCTGTCGCGGGCCCGCACTTTCGGATTCATGAAGGATGTCGAGCGTCTCTGGGCCGCCGGCTATGCTCTCGGCTCCTCGCTCGATAACTCCGTGGTCATCGGCGACGACGGGCGGATCATCAATCCCGACGGGCTCCGCTATACGGACGAGTTCGTTCGCCATAAGGCGCTGGACGCGGTCGGTGACCAGGCCCTCGCCGGCGCGCGCGTGCTCGGCTGCTACCGCTCCTATCGCGGCGGTCACAAGCTCAACGCGCTGGCGCTGCAGGCACTGCTCGCCGACCATCGCGCCTATGAGATCGTCGAGATGCCCTCACGCCTCGTCGACCCGGTTCGCCATGCGCCGCTCGTTGCGGTGGCCGCGCCTGCCTACGGCCCGCAGACCCTTTAATATAACGTCAAGTGACGGTTCGTCCGGGTCCCCGCGTCATAAAAAAGACGGGTTGGTTCGGCTTTCAACGTTGCTGGCGTCGAGGGCACGGCGTAAACAGGCCTTCGAACGGCAGGGGATCGGCACGAATGAGCAATCCGCACAGCATTGAGATCACGCGTCGCTGGCGGACGGGGCGGCTCGGCCTCGGTCTGGCGCTTGGAATCGCGGCCCTCGGCTTGGGCGGTTGTGCGTCCTCCGGCAACAGCGATGTCGAGGCTTTGGCGCTTGCCGCGCAGACAGAGCCGCCGGACGTCCTTTACAATCAGGGCTTGGCCAATCTCGAGGGTGGTCGTCTGGGCGAGGCTGCGAAGAAATTCGAGGCCATCGATCGCCAGCATCCCTATTCGGAATGGGCCCGCAAGGCGCTGGTCATGAACGCATTCGCCAGCTACCGCAGCGGCGAGTACGAGGCCGCCATCAACTCGGCCAAGCGCTATCTGTCGCTCTACCCTGGCAGCGAGGAAGCCGCCTACGCGCAATATATCATCGGCTTGGCCTATTATAAGCAGATCCCGGACGTCACCCGCGACCAGAAGGAAGCCGCCCGCGCGGCCGCTGCGATGCGCGAGGTGATGGAGAAATATCCCGACTCCGTCTATGCCGAGGATGCTGGCAACAAGGTCCGAATCGCCCGCGATCAGCTAGCCGGCAAGGAGATGCAGGTCGGGCGCTATTACTTGGAACGCCGCGAATACGTTGCCGCGATCAACCGCTTCAAGAACGTCGTCGATGTCTATCCCGAATCGCGGCAGGTCGAAGAGGCGCTCGCGCGCCTGACCGAAGCCTATTACGCCATGGGCCTGACCCGCGAGGCGCAGGCCGCTGCCTCGGTGCTCGGCCAGAACTATCCGGACTCGCCCTGGTATCGCGACTCCTACCAGCTCCTGCAGAGCAAGGGCCTTGCGCCGCGCGAAGGCGGAGCAACGTCCTGGTTTGGCACCATCGGCCGGAAGATCGCCGGCGGCTGACCCCGGCAGTCCGGTTGCTCTGTGGGTCGACCGTTTCTAGTTTGTCGGGCGGCCGGTTGAACGACCGGTCGCCCTTTTCGTTTCCGCCGCCATCCTCTCGCTCGCCGAATGCGCTATCTCGGTAACGCGGTTGCCATTGGGGCGCCGCTTCATTACCGACGATCCGGTCATGCTGGTTCACCTTTCGATCCGCGACATCGTTCTCATCGAACGGCTCGACCTTGCCCTCGGCGAAGGCCTCTCCGTGCTCACGGGTGAGACCGGCGCCGGCAAGTCGATCCTTCTCGACGCGCTTTCGCTCGCGCTCGGGGGGCGGGGCGATGGCGGTCTGGTGCGTCATGGCGCCAAGCAGGGTGAGGTGACCGCGGTCTTCGATCTGCCGGCCGGGTTCGGCGTCCGCACGCTGCTCGACGAGAACGGCTTCGACGACGACGGCGATGTGATCCTGCGCCGCGTTCAGAGCGCCGACGGTCGCACCCGTGGCTTCATCAACGACCGTCCCGCCAGCGTCGCGCTGATGCGACAGGTCGGGCAGGCCCTCGTCGAAATCCACGGCCAGCACGACGACCGGGCGCTGGTCGACCCGGAAGCGCACCGCACCCTGCTCGATCAGTATGGTGGGCTCGAGCGCGAGGCGGCGGCGGTGGCCGGCGCGCACGCGGCCTGGCGGAGCACCGAGCAGGAGCTGCGCGCGCACCGCGCCAAGGTGGAGGCCGCGGCGCGTGAGGCCGACTATATTCGCGCCGCCGTCGAGGAACTGTCCGATCTCGCTCCGATCGCCGGCGAGGAGGACGAACTCGCCGAACGCCGCCAGATCATGATGCGCTCCGAGAAGATCGTGACGGACGTCAACGATGCCCATGAAGAACTGTCCGGGTCGGCGTCACCGATCCCGCCGCTGGCGGGTCTCCTGAAGCGTCTCGACCGCAAGCGCGATCAACTGCCGGGCCTGCTTGATCCCACCATCGAACGGCTCGATGTGGCCCTCGATGCGCTGTCGGATGCCCAGATGGCTTTGCAAGAGGCATTGCGCTCGCTCGAGTTCGATCCGCGTGCGCTGGAAGAAACCGAGGAGCGGCTGTTCGCGCTGCGGGCGGCAGGCCGCAAATTCTCGGTCCCCGTCGACGCGCTGCCCGAACTCACGGCGAAGATGATCGGTGACTTGGCCGATCTCGACGCCGGCGAGGAGCGTCTGGCCCGGCTCGAGGCCGAACTGGCCGAAAAACGGACGCTGTTCGATCGCGCCGCCGCCGCGCTGTCCGAACAGCGTCAGGAGGCCGCGCGGCTGCTCGAAGCCGCCGTGATGGCCGAGCTCCCCGACCTCAAGCTCGATCGCGCGGCGTTTCTGGTCGAGATGGCAAGCGACCCGGACCGGCCCTCGGCCGCCGGTATCGACACGGTCGAGTTCTACGTTCGCACCAATCCCGGCACCCGCGCCGGGGCGATGATGAAGGTCGCGTCCGGCGGCGAGCTGTCGCGTTTTCTGTTGGCGCTGAAAGTCGCGCTCGCCGATCGGGGATCGGCGCCGACGCTGGTCTTCGACGAGATCGACACCGGCGTCGGCGGCGCCGTCGCCGACGCCATCGGCCGGCGCCTGGCGCGGCTCGCCGGGACTGTCCAGGTGCTCGCCGTCACCCCCGCGCCGCAGGTCGCGGCCCGCGCCGCGACGCATCTTCTGAGTTCCAAGGCCGCCGCCGATGCCGGCGAGGACCGGGTTGCAACGCGCGTCGCGCCGATCGGCGCGACGGGACGGCGGGAGGAGATCGCTCGCATGCTTGCCGGCGAAACGGTGACCGACGAGGCCCGCGCCGCCGCCGAACGTCTGATCGGCGCAGGAGCTTGAAGATGGCGAGGCCCGACCGCGTTCTCATCGTCGGCGCGGGCCCGGTGGGGCTTGCCGCGGCCGTCGAGTTCCGTCGGCGTGGCCTTTATCCCCGCATCATCGACGCCGGGGAGGGGCCGACGGACGCGGCCCAGTCGCGAGCGCTTGGCATCCTGCCGACGACGCTCGACATTCTTTCCGCCTCCGGCATTACCGACCGGCTGCTCGCCGAGGGCGGCCACATCGAGAACGCCGAGATTTCTCTCGATGACAGGCGTCTGTTCAGGATTTCGACCAAGCCGGCGCGCACGCGCCACAACTTCATCCTGACGCTGCCGCAGGGGCGCACCGAGCGGCTGATGATCGAGTGGCTCGCGGCCCATGATGTCTCGGTCGAATGGAACACTGCCTTTGTCGCGCTCGCCGATACCCACGCGCCGCGGGTCAGCCTGTCGAATGGCGAGACCGTGGCGGCCGATCTGGTGCTTGGCGCCGACGGCGTTCATTCGGCGGTGCGCGAGGACGTCGGCATTCCCTGGAGCGGCGATGGCTATCCGGCCGAGTTCGCCCTGGCCGACGTGGTCTTCGAGCGGCCGGTCGAGGCATCGACGGCCAGGGCCAATCTCAGGAGCGCAAAAGGCGGCACCGGAGGAGCGGTCGCGCTGCTGCCTCTCAGTGCGACCACGGGCCGCTATGTCGGCATCGCGCCGTCCACCGATGCGCTGCTGGCCGGAATCGAGGGCATTACCTCGATTACCTGGGAATCACGCTTTTCGGTCAGCTTCCGGCATGCCGAGCGTATGGCCAAGGGTCGGGTGTTCCTGGCTGGCGATGCCGCCCATGTTCATTCGCCGGTCGGCGGCCGCGGCATGAATCTGGGCATCTGGGATGCGGGCTGGCTCGCCTATCTCGCCAGCGAGGGGCGTCAGAGCGAATACGAGATGCGCCGGCTGCCCTCGGTGCGGCGGGTGCTGAAGGATACGCGGCAAATGACCGATGTCATCGCCGCGCCGTCGGCCAATATTCTCAATCTGCTGCGCTACGCGATGCCGCTGGCGACGCAACTGCCGTGGGTGCGAAGGATGATCGCCGAGCGGCTGTTGGCGCTCGACCTGCCGCAGCCCGAATGGCTATGACGGGCGCGTATCGAACGGGCAGGGAATCACGGACGCCATGAATGACAAGCCGGTCGACGATCTCGATGAACAGGAGGCGGCGAGCGAGCTCGAACGTCTGGCGCGCGAGATCGCCGAACACGACGGGCGCTATTATCGCGAGGACGCGCCCAACGTCTCGGACGCGGAGTACGATGCGCTGCGCCGCCGCAATGATGCGATCGAGGCGCGGTTTCCCGAGCTGATCCGCTCGGACTCGCCGTCGCGGCGGATCGGGTCGGAGGTGTCGGAGAAGTTCGAGAAGATCCGCCATGCGTTGCCGATGCTGTCGCTCGACAACGCTTTTTCGGATGAGGACGTCGCCGATTTCGCCAAGCGAGTCCGCCGCTTCCTGAAGCTCGCCGAGGACTCAGCCCTGGCGATCACCGCCGAGCCCAAGATCGACGGCCTGTCGCTGTCGCTGCGCTACGAGAAGGGCGAACTCGTCTCGGCGGCGACCCGGGGCGACGGCACCACCGGCGAGGACGTGACCCGCAACGCCCGGACCATCGACGACATTCCGAACCGGCTGAAGGGCGATGCGCCTAAGATCTTCGAGGTGCGCGGCGAGGTCTATATGAGCCACGCGGCCTTCGCCGCGCTCAACGCTCGGCAGGCCGAGGAGGAAAAGCCGGTCTACGCCAATCCGCGCAACGCCGCCGCCGGCTCGCTGCGCCAGCTCGACGCTGGGATCACCCGTGGCCGCGCCTTGCGCTTTTTCGCCTATGCTTGGGGCGAGGCGAACGATGTGCCCGGCAAGACCCAAATGGAAGTCGTCGCGGCCCTCGGCCGGTTTGGTTTTACCACTACCGATTTGATGCGCCGCTTCGACACGATCGAGGGGCTGATCGAGCATTATCACCGGATCGAGGAGAGCCGCGCGAGCCTCGGCTACGACATCGACGGCGTCGTCTACAAGGTCGACGATCTGGCCTTGCAGAAGCGCCTCGGCTTCGTCTCGCGCTCGCCGCGCTGGGCGATCGCCCACAAGTTTCCGGCCGAGCAGGCGACGACGGTGTTGCGGGCGATCGAGATCCAGGTCGGCCGCACCGGCGCGCTGACGCCCGTCGCCAAGCTCGATCCGGTCACCGTCGGCGGCGTCGTCGTCTCCAACGCCACGCTGCATAATGCCGAGGAGATCGAACGGCTGGACGTTCGCGTCGGTGACATGGTGACGATCCAGCGGGCTGGCGACGTGATACCGCAGGTGCTGGGAATCGTCGCCGACAAGCGCCCCGCCGGCACCGAGCCGTTCGAATTTCCGTCGGTCTGCCCATGCGAATTGAAGACCCCCGTGGTGCGCGAGGAAACCGCCTCGGGCGCCCGGAGTGTCGTGCGCCGCTGCACCGGCGAGTTCGCCTGTCCGTTCCAGCGGCGCGAGCATCTGAAGCTGTTCGTCTCACGAAAAGCCTTCGACATCGATGGGCTCGGCGACAAGCAGATCGATTTTTTCTACGACGATCCGGATTTTCGCGTTCGCACACCCGCCGACATCTTCAAGATAGCCGAGACGAACGCCGGCGGCCTGAAGAAGCTGAAGGACAAGGAAGGCTTCGGCGAAGTCTCGGCCAACAACCTCTTCGCTGCGATCGAGGCACGCAGGGCGATTCTGCTCGACCGGCTAATCTTCTCGCTCGGCATCCGCCATGTCGGCGAGGCGACGGCGAAGACGCTGGCGCGCGCCTACGGCACCTTCGAGGCGTTCCACGACGCCGCGCTCAAGGTGGCGGCGGGTGACGAGGAAGCGGGCGCCGAGATGGACGCGCTGGAGGAGATCGGCGGGGCCGTGCTGACCGCTGTCGCGCGGTTCTTCTGCGAGGAGCACAATCTGCGTCTGGTCGAGGATCTGGTGCGGGAACTGACGATCGAACCGGCCGAACAGCCGGCCGCGTCCTCGCCCGTGTCTGGCCAGACCATCGTCTTCACCGGTTCGCTGGAGCAGATGACCCGCGACGAGGCGAAGGCAATGGCCGAGGCGCTGGGCGCCAAGGTCGCCGGATCGGTATCGAAGAAGACCGATCTGGTGGTCGCCGGTCCCGGCGCCGGCTCGAAGCTGAAGAAGGCCGCCGAACTCGGCGTCGAGGTGATCGACGAGGATGCCTGGTTCGAGCGGATCGGGCGCAGTCATGGGGCGGAGACCGGCGAGAGCGGCTGACCGGGCCTCGGCGCGACGTTACAGTCATGCACCGCTGCCACGGGCGGTCGGAGAAATCTGGGGCAATGCGTCGCCCCACCTTGCGGAGCGCCCGGCGAATGCCGAGATTGGGCGCGCTCCAGACAAGGATGATTCATGCTATTCCGCCTGCCGCGCTGCCTGCGCACCGGCCTTGCCGCCGCAATTTTCCTCGTCGGTGCGGGCTTGGCGCCTGTCGCGATCGCTGTGTCCGTCGACAATGACCTTCCCGCCACGAAGACGCCGGTGGCCGCGGACGAGCGTACCGGCTCGGCAAAGCCGGATATTTCCGAGATCGTTCAGGCCGACGACCTGTCCGCCATGGTCGGGATCGCGCTGGGCTATGGCAACGCGGAACTTTCCACCATCGAGAATGGGGACCCCGTGATCGTCGGCGAGATCAATGGCGTCGCCTATCAGCTGTTCTTTCTGAATTGCGCGGACGACCACACCGGCTGCACCATTATGAACTTCTATGCGATCTGGGATGTTCAGGACGTCGCCATTGATGCCATCAACGGATTCAACCGCACCCAGCCTTTCAACAAGGCCTATCTGACGCCGGACAATCTGCCCGTGGTCGAATTGAACCTGTCGACGGTCGGCGGCATGACGCGTGGCCAGCTCGACGACGCCTTCGAGCGCTGGACCATCGCCCTGGCGGAGTTTCCCCGCGAGGTGCTGGGGGAGACGCGGTAGCGAACGCGCCGTTCATTTCCGCCGCGCTTGCGCGGTTCGATGTGACAAAGCATAAGCAAGACTGATTAGACGGTCGCTCGGCGACCGTGTTTCCACGAATCAATCCGAGCAACCCCGTGACCGAATCCGCCCGATCGGAGATCCGCGCCGCGCTGCGCCAGCTCCTGCCCATCCTTTTCGCTGCGTTGCCCTTCGGCATGCTCTACGGTGCGATCGCCGTTGGCGAGGGTCTGACGCTATGGCAGACGATGGGCTTCTCGGCCACCGTCTATGCCGGCGCCTCGCAACTCGCCGCTCTGCAACTGATCGGCATCGGCGCGCCGGTTTGGTCCGTGCTTCTGGCGGTGGTGGCGCTCAACTTCCGGCACGTCCTCTATTCGGCATCCGTGGGCAGACACCTGACGCGTTTTTCGGCGCCCCAGAAGGCGGCGGCGTTCTTCCTTCTGGTCGACCCGATGTTCGGCGCCGCCGAGGCGCGCGCGAGCGGCCAGAAACTGACCAAGACGTTCTATTTCGCCTATGGCCTAGTGCTATATTTCGGCTGGCTCGCCGCGACACTGGTGGGGGCATTGTTCGGCGCGCTGATCGACGATCCGCTCGCATACGGCTTGGATTTCATCCTGCCGGTGTATTTCCTGACGTTGTTGATGACCTTTCGCACCCGCAGTCTGTTCTATCCGGTGGCACTGGCAAGCGCGGCGGCCTCGATCCTCGTCTATCTGACCGTCGGCCCGCCCTGGCACGTCACCATAGGCGGGGGCGCCGGGGTCTTGTTCGCCGCCGTCGCCAAACCGGCGGCGCGGCCGAGGCGCGAGGGCGTCGATGTCTGATATCTGGCTGATCATCGTCCTCGCGGGAGTGCTTACCTACCTCACGCGCGCCGGCGGGCATCTGCTGCTTGCCCGGTTCGGGTCGTTGCCGCCTCGGCTGGAAGCGGCGCTCAACGCTGTTCCGGCGGCGGTGCTGACGACGATCGTCACGCCGATCCTGGTGACCGGTGGTTGGCCGGAGCGCGTCGCGATCCTGGTCTGTCTGGTGCTGTCGTTGCGCCTGCCGCTGATCGCGGTGGTCGCCATCGGGACGGGATTGGTGGCGGCGGCGCGGGCGGCCGGCTTCTGAGCGGGCCGCGCGTCGATCAGTCGGCCTGGATCGCCGACAGTTTCCACGCGCCGCCATTTTCGCGCACGAAGGTCCACAATTCCGTGGTTTCGCTCGGATGCTCCGGATCGCCTTCGACGACGGCACCGCTCTGGCGATCACGCATGACGTCAATCGATTCAAAGCGCATGGCGACCGAGGCGTAGTCGCGCGCCTCCTCGCGCCAGGCTTCGGCCAGATCGCCTTGCAGCAAGGTGACCGCCGTCACGTCATTCTTGCGCCCAGACGTGGCGTTCTCGGAGAGCTCCTCGGCCAGATAGGACATCACTTCCGGTGTGGTGATCTGGCGCAGCGCGGCGTAGTCCTCACGTGAAAACGCCGCCTGGACCTTCTGGAGTTTCTGTTCGAAGGCATCGAGGTCCCGGTCGGTGATGCCGATCTCGTCGGCCGGGCCAGACGATGCTGCTGCCGAGCCTGCGCCGAGTCCGGCTCCTGAACCGATCGACGGGATGCGGAAGCTTCCCGGTCCTGCCGGGCGCGGTGTCTCCTCGTAGGCCCGCCGCTCCGCTGCACCGGAATTGCCGGCATAGGCGCCGCCGGCGCGGTTGCGAAACAGCCGCATCAGCAGTGCCGCGCCGAAAGCGATCAACAGCACTTGGACAAGCAGCGCCAGGAAGCCGCCCATGCCGCCGAAGCCTGTCCCCATCAGCATGCCGAACAGGCCGCCAAGCATCAGTCCGCCGAGAAGACCGCCGCCCAAGCCGCCGAAGAGACCTGGCCGACGTGTCGTCGCGCCGTTCTGAGCGGTTCCTGCGCCCGGCTGGGCAGCCTGGCCCGGCGTCATCGAGCGCTGGACCGGCGCGAAGGATTTCGGCGCCGTGGTCGTGGTCGGTGCCGACTGGAATGTGCGGAAGCCCCGGCTGCCGAAGCTGCCGCCGCGACGCGCGTCGGCATGGTCGACCGCGACGAAGGAGAAAGCGAGGAAGAAGCTTGCAAGCATTGCACCGAAGCGAAGGCGGTTGACCATGTGATGTCCCGTCAAATTGGCGTCCGGCGAGATATGGGAGGCTGAAGCGCCTCTCGCCAGCGGTCCGCGCCGAAATCTTGCGCCTAGCGCGCGAGTTCGCGCGTTGCCTCCTCGATGCCCTTCAGCGTCATCTCGAACATCCGGTCGCCGGTCGCCTCGCGGATCATCTGGATCGACTGTGTCCAGTCCCAGTGTTCGCGCTTGACCGGGTTCAGCCAGACGGTCTTCGGCCATTTGGCGGTAAAACGTTGCAGCCAGACGAAGCCCGGCTCGGGGTTCCAGTGCTCGACCGAACCGCCCGCCATGGCAACCTCGTAGGGGCTCATCGAGGCGTCGCCGACGAACACCGCCTTGTAATCCGATCCGAACGTGTGGAGCACGTCCATGGTGGAAATCGTCTCGGCATGGCGGCGGCGATTGTCCTTCCACAGCCGCTCATACGGGCAATTGTGGAAGTAGAAGAATTCGAGGTGCTTCAGCTCCGAGCGGGCGGCGGAAAACAGCTCCTCGACCGCCCGGACATGGTCGTCCATCGACCCGCCGATATCGAGAAACAGTAGCACCTTGACCGCGTTGCGCCGTTCGGGCCGGGTCTTTACGTCGAGATAGCCGTGCTCGGCGGTGGAGCGGATCGTGGCGGGAAGGTCGAATTCCTCCTCGGCCCCGTCGCGAACCCAGCGGCGTAGCCGCTTCAGCGCGACCTTGATGTTGCGCGTGCCGAGTTCGACGCTGTCGTCCAGATTGCGGAACTCGCGCCGGTCCCAGACCTTCACCGCCTTGCGGTGGCGGCTTTCCTTCTGGCCGATACGGATACCTTCCGGGTTGTATCCATAGGCGCCGAACGGTGACGTGCCGCCGGTGCCGATCCATTTCGAGCCGCCCTGATGGCGCCCTTGCTGCTCTTCCAGGCGTTGCTTCAGCGTCTCCATCAGCTTGTCGAAGCCGCCGAGGCTTTCGACGAGCTTTTTCTCCTCGTCGGTGAGGTGCTTTTCGGCCAGGCGGCGCAGCCATTCCTCGGGCAATTCGCGCATATCGACGCCGCCGGCCTCGCCCGACACCGCCTCGATGCCCTTGAAGATTTCGGAGAACACACGGTCGAAGCGATCGATGAAACGCTCGTCCTTCACTAGGCTGGCGCGAGCGAGATAATAAAAGCCCTCCACGTCGTAGGTGACGAGATCGGCCGTCACCGCATCCAGAAAGGCGAGATGCTCGCGCAGCGTGACCGGCACGCCGGCGGCCTTGAGCTTGAGGAAGAAGGTCAGGAACATGGCCGGAAGGGTAGGGCAGGGAGCGGCGCTTGTCAGCCGGCGGCGTTGTTTCGCGGAAATCGGCGATCTAAGATCGGATCGGTTGATCGCGATACGTCAGTGGCGTATATGTGGGGTGGGGATGGCGTTGGATATTGAAGTCGGTGAAACCCGACGCTTTCTCCTTGATTGCGCGATGTATGGCGTGAATGCGGAAAAGCATGAGGCTCTGCTGCGCCTTCTGAAAGGAGACCCGGTTGTCGGTCGTCAGCGACCTGGGTCACCTTCCTTGTGGGATTGGGAGTTCAGCGGCAATCGGATTACTTATGCTTTGTCAGACGATTGCTCGCGGCTGGTGCTGCTGCGACTAACTCCCGCAGAGGCGCCGAAGGCCAGCCGCCTGCTACAGATCATGAAGCTGATACGAACTATCAACGAGATCAAACGCCTGTTCGGATTGTGAGCCATGTCAAAGAAGATGAGGATCGAAACGCAGGAAGAGGCCGACGTCCATCTCGTCGAGTCCCTCGAACAGGCGTTGAAATGGTTTCAGGGCGATGATTCCGATGTCACCGTCCACACCTTCACGATCGAGGTGCCGGACGTCGCCAAGCTGCGGCGCAAGCTGAAGCTGACGCAGGCCGATTTCGCCCTGAAGATCGGGGTGCCGGTGGCCACGCTCCGCAATTGGGAGCAAGGCCGGCGCTACCCGACCGGCCCGGCGCGAGTGCTGCTCAACGTTTTGGCGCGGCGGCCCGATCTGGTGATGGAGGCGATCGAAGCCTCCCAGCCGGTCGAGGCGGCGGAATAACAGCCTCGTGACGGAGACGTGCCTAAACCGTGTGCTCCGCCCGGCCTTGCCATTGGTGGAGGTCGGGTCGAAGATGAAGGAGCGTCCTACTGGGCGAGCTTGTCGCGGAATTTCTCCGGCACTTGATCGAGCGTCAGTTTCTTCTGCTCCTCGGCGTCGTGCGCGAAGGCGACAAGATCGGCGAGTTCCTGGCCGGTCAAATCGATGACCGCGCCAAATTCCGCCTCCTGCATTGCCGTCATGGCCGATGCGCCGCGCCACATGCGGGCGGCGAATTCGAACGCGTTCATCGGCGATGGCATCTCGGCGGCGTCGAGCGAAGGGCCGACTTCGACCCCGACACCGTTGACCGAATGGCAGACGACGCAGCCCTTGTCGACAAACAGCTTGCGTCCGCGTTCGGCGTCGAGCGGGGGAAGAGCGATGCCGATGTCGCGCATCAAGCCCATCATGCGGTTGACCTGTTCGGGCGGCATCTCCTCGATCGCCTCGAAATCGTGACCGTGCTCATGGCCCTGATGCATTTCGCGCATCTGTTCGAGCGGAGCGGACGCGCCGTGATCGTCGTCTTTCGTCTCCGAGGAATGACCGGCAGCAGCCATGGCGCCGGCGGGCGCGAGTGCCATGGATACGGCCACGGCCGCCATGGCAAGGGTGACATGGGACATCGTCATAGTCCTTTCAGATTATCGCAAAAGCACCGTCTCGCGCCTTCAGGATCTGCAAAGGACGCCGTCGGTTCAGGAAACACACCATAATCTCATCCGAAAGCCGAGACCGTGGCCGCAACGATGATGTAGCGTCGAACAAATGGTAGGGCGTTGATCCACATCAATTCCGGGCTGCGCAACCCTGATGTGCCGCCTTACGAAGTTCTGGAGAACGGCGCCGTCCGGATCGGTCAGGCGGACCGGCGCGGTTCAGCTTGGCAGAGAGATCTCACCCTTGAGATAGAGCACGCCCTGGCCGGCCACGACGACGGTCTCGCCGTCCAGCCGGCAGCGCAGATCGCCGCCGCGGCTCGACACCTGCCGGACCGTGAACTGGGTTTTTCCCAGCCGCCCGGCCCAATAGGGCACCAGCGAGCAATGGGCCGAGCCGGTGACCGGATCCTCGTCGATGCCGGCCTTCGGCGCGAACATGCGCGAGACGAAGTCGACGGCGTCGCCGGGCGCCGTCGCGATGACGTTGCGCGGTGGCAAAGCCGCGATCGCTCTTATGTCCGGCGCCAGACCGACGATTTCGGCCTCGGTCTCGAAGACGGCGAGGTAGGAGGTGTCGCCGGGGACGGCGAAGGAGACCACCGCCTGCGGCCGGGCGCCGAGGGCGTCGGCCAGCCTGTCGATATCGGCCGCCTCGACGGTTCCGGCCTCGTGACGACGCGGGAAGCGCATCACATACCAGCCGTCATCGCCCCGCGTCACGCTGAGCTCGCCCGATTCCTGTGTGACGAAGGTCAGCGTCGCCGCGGTCTCCCCGAGGCATTCGGTGAGGACGAACGCGGTGGCCAGTGTCGCGTGGCCGCAGAGCGGCACCTCGATCGCCGGGGTGAACCAGCGCAGCTCCCAGCGTGCCTCGCCGGCCGGCACGAAGAAGGCGGTTTCGGCGAGGTTGTTCTCGGCCGCAATCGCCTGCATCGTTGCGTCCGGCAGCCAGGATTCGAGCGGCACCACGGCCGCCGGATTGCCGGAAAACAGCCGGTCGGTGAAGGCGTCAACCTGATAGAGGGGGAGGCGGGTTGCTGTCATGTCGGTCTCAGCGCTGATATTTGATGAACGGCGTTTTGCTCCCGACTCGATCATAGAGCTGGCGGCCCGTGTAGTTGAACTCCTGCGTCATCCAGTAGACGGCGGGACAACCGGCGTCGTCCGCCGCCGCATAGACAGCTTCGATCAGTTTTCGGCCGACGCCCAGGCCTCGTGCGGCCGGGTCGGCGAAGAGATCCTGCAGATAGACGACGTTCTCGCTGCGCCAACAATGGCGATGCTGCAAGTAGTGTACGAGACCGACAATCTGGCCGTCACGGACCGCCAGTAGGCCGCATGGGTCGTAGAGCGCCTGGCCGAGCAATCGCGCGAAGGTCGTTGCGTAGACCTCCTCGGTGATCGTGGTCCCGTAGAATTGGAGATAGGCGGTCCAGAGCCGTCGCCAGTCGGCTTCGTCCGTGGCTTCCAACGGGCGGACCGTAATGGTCATGCTCACCCCTTCCGCCGCGCCAAAAACGCCAATCGCTCGAACAGATGCACGTCCTGTTCGTTCTTCAACAGCGCGCCGGCGAGCTTCGGCAGGGCGCTGGTCGGGCTCTCCCTGAGGTCCTTGGGCTCGATGTCCTCGGCGACGAGCAGGCGAATCCAGTCCAGCGCCTCCGAGGTCGACGGCCGTTTCTTGACGCCCGGCTGCTCGCGCAGCTCGTAGAACTGGGTCAGCGCGGCGCGCACCAACTCCTTCTTGATGCCGGGATGATGCACCTCGACGATCTTCGTCAGCGTTTCGGGATCGGGGAACTGGATGTAGTGGAAGAAGCAGCGACGCAGGAACGCGTCCGGCAGCTCCTTCTCGTTGTTCGAGGTGACGACGACGATCGGCCGGTGCCTGGCCCTGACCGTCTCGTCGGTCTCGTAGACGTCGAATTCCATCTTATCGAGCTCCTGCAGGAGATCGTTGGGAAACTCGATGTCGGCCTTGTCGATCTCGTCGATCAACAGGACGACGCGCTCGTCGGAGGCAAAGGCCTCCCACAGCTTGCCGCGGCGAATATAGTTGCGGATATCGTTGACCTTCTCGTCGCCGAGCTGGCTGTCGCGCAGCCGCGAGACGGCGTCGTATTCGTAGAGGCCCTGCGCCGCCCGCGTCGTGGACTTCACCGTCCACTGGATCAGCCTGAGCCCCAGCGCCTCGGCGATCTGGAAGGCCAGTTCCGTCTTGCCGGTGCCCGGCTCGCCCTTGACCAGCAATGGACGTTCGAGGGTGATCGCGGCGTTGACCGCGACCATCAGATCCTTGCCGGCCACATAGGCGTCGGTTCCGGTAAAGCGCATGCGTGTCATCCTGTTTTGCTGTTGCCGGCAACCATAAGGTCCGGCGAGGCGGTGGCAAGCGGGGGAGGGCGTGCTTTGGCGACATGCCCCGCGGGCCGACCTTATCGAACCGCCGCTTCGCGCTATGTTGCGGCTGCGAAGCGCCTGCCCGCGTGGTGCGCCAGGAGAATTCATCGTCCATGACCCAATCGAGCTATGCCGCACAATCGGGTGCTACCGGCCAGGGCGCTCTCGGCACCGTATTGACGGTGTTGTTCGCGCTCGCCTGCGGGGCGCTCGCGGCCAACCTCTATTACGCCCAGCCGCTGGTCGCGCAGATCGGCTACGCGATCGGCCTCGTCCTCTTGGTGCCGCTCGGCGACCTGATCGAGAACCGCAAGCTGATCCTCGTGACGATGTCCGCCAATGTCGTCAGCCTCGCCGGTCTTGCCCTGGCGCCGGGCCTGACGACCTTGTTCGCCATGATGCTGGTCGTCGGCGTCACCTCGACGGCGGCGCAGATGCTGGTGCCGCTCGCCGCCAATCTCGCGCCCGCCGCCGAGCGCGGCAAAGTCGTCGGCAATGTCATGAGCGGGCTTCTCGGCGGCATATTGCTGGCCCGGCCGGTCTCCAGCTTCCTCGCCGACTATGTCGGCTGGCGCGGCGTCTTCGGCCTGTCCGCGGGGCTGATCGCGGCGCTTGGCCTGGCTGGCCTGATCCTGTTGCCGCGCCGCGAGCCCCACGGCGAACGGAGCTATGCCGTGCTGATCGGCTCGCTCGGCAAGCTGTTCATGCGCCAGCCGGTGCTGCGCCGGCGCGGGATCTACCATGCCGCGATGTTCGGGGCGTTTTCGCTGTTCTGGACCGCCGCGCCGGTGATCCTTCTGCGCGCACCCTACAATTTCACTCCGAGTGGCGTGGCGCTGTTCACGCTGGCCGGCGTCCTCGGCGTCTTCGCCGCACCCGTCGCCGGACGGCTCGCCGATCGCGGCTACACCCGCATCGGCACTATCGCGGCGATTGCGACGGTGATCGCCGCCTTCGTCGCGGCGCTGTTCGGCGGCGTATCGCTGGCTGCCCTGGTTGCCGCAGGCATCCTCATCGACCTCGGCGTGCAGGCCAATCTGGTTTTCGGTCAGCGCGAAATCTACCAGCTCGACGCGACCATCCGGAACCGGCTCAACGCCGTCTACATGACCACCTTCTTTCTCGGCGGGGCGATCGGATCGGCATTATCCAGCCCGGTTCTCGAAGCTTTCGGCTGGGTCGGCGTCTGCATCATCGGCATCGCCATGCCGGCGGCGGCGCTGGCCTATTTCCTCGTGGCCGACGAGGCGGACTGAGCGGCGATGTCGGCCGTTTCCCACTTGTCGAGGAAAGCTTCGATCGACAGCGCCTGCATGTCGGGGATCGCGTCAAATAAAACCTCCGGCGGCCAGTCCCACCAGGTGAGGCGCTGGAGCCGCTCGGCGATGTCGGCGGAAAACCGCGCGCGCAACGGCCTTGCCGGCACGCCGGCGACGATGGCGTAGGATGCGACGTCCTTGGTCACCACCGCATTCGCACCGATCACCGCGCCGACGCCGATCTGGACCCCCGGCATCACCACCGCGCCATGACCGACCCACACGTCATGGCCGATCGCGACGCGCTTCGCGCTGCGGTGTTCGCGCCAGTCGGCGTCGATCGGCAGATAGCGGAAATACTCGTTCGGCCGGTAGCTGAGCTTGTGGGTCGTCGGTCGCTCCATCGGGTGGTCCAGCGCGTTGATCCTGACATTCGCCGCGATCGAGCTGAATTTGCCGATGTCGGTGTAAATGGCCTCGCCGCCGCGCTCGAAATAGGAAAAATCGCCGACCGAGACGTCGCGCAGGAGCACCCGCGGGCCGATTTCGACGAAGCGGCCAAGGCGGCACTCTTTCAGTTCGGCGGATGGGTGGATGCGCGGCTCGGACGAGCGCAAGCGCAGGTCGTCATCATTGGCGCGTTGGTTTTCGTCCATCCCATGGGCTCCGTTCCGCGACCGCTTTCCTCGCCGCGGCGGTCCCCGTGGCTCTAAACCGCGGCGCGGCGTCGGTACAGGCCGGCCGTGCGGAAGCGGCGGGGAGACGACAGAAGGCGCATCGTCGCGGCCAGTTGGCTATGCTGCCGACTGGCGGGATCTTTCTCTATGACGTAAGGTAAATCGCGGCACCGTGGAACCGGGAGGATCCGATGGCGGAGAATGGTTGTTGCGGGCCGGGCTATGCCTCGCCCAAGGAGGCGATGCAGGCTCAGCGGGAGAAGCTGCTTTACACGGTCGCTCTGTACGTTGGCACGGGGGTGGAAAAGCCGGATTATCTGGCGACGGTCGATGTCGACCCGGATAGCCCCACCTATTCCAGCGTCGTGGCGCGCACCGAAATGCCGCAGATCGGCGACGAGCTGCACCATTCGGGCTGGAACGCCTGCTCGTCCTGTCACGACGATTCCTCGAAATCCCGCCGCTATCTGCTGATGCCGGGCGTGCGGACCTCGAACATCAACGTGATCGACACGGCCGACGCCGCGAACCCCAAGCTACACACGGTGGTATCCGGCGACGAGATCAAGGCGAAGACCAACCTGTCGGCGCCGCATACCGTGCATTGCCTCGGCTCGGACATCATTATCTCGATGCTGGGTGACGCCGATGGCAACGGGCCCGGCGGTTTTCTGCATCTCGACGAGAATTTCGACATCGTCGGCCGCTGGGAGAACGAGCTCAACGGCATGAAGTACAATTACGATTTCTGGTACCAGCCGCGCCACAACATGATGGTCAGTTCCGAATGGGCCGCGCCGAACACCTTTCTGCCGGGCTTCGAACTCGACGACGTCGCCGCCGGCAAATACGGCCAATCCGTCCATTTCTGGGACTTCAAGGGCAAGAAGGTGGCCAAATCGGTCGATCTCGGCGCGGAGGGCATGATTCCGCTGGAGGTGCGCGGCCTGCATGACCCGGAATCGCATCACGGCTATTTCGCCGCGACGCTGTCGTCCAACGTCTTCCATTGGTGGAAGGACGATGCCGGCGAACCCCAGTTGGAGAAGGTGATCGATATCCCCACGATCGATGTCGCGGGCTTCCCGGTGCCGATGCCGTCGCTGATCACCGACATCCTGATCTCGATGGACGACCGCTACATCTATTTCGCCAACTGGCTGCATGGCGATCTCAGGCAATACGACATCGCCGATCGCTCGAATCCGAAGCTGACCGGCCAGGTCTGGCTCGGCGGCATGCTCGGCAAGGCGCCGGAGGTCAACGGCGTCACGGTGCAGGGCGCGCCGCAGATGATCCAGCTGTCGCTGGACGGTAAGCGGCTCTACGTCACGACGTCGCTGTTCTCCACCTGGGACAATCAGTTCTACCCGGGCATGAAGGAGAAGGGCGCGCAGATGTTCATGATCGACTGCGACACCGAGAAGGGTGGCATGTCGATCAATCCCGACTTCGTCGTCGATTTCGGCAAGGAGCCGAACGGTCCGGCGCGCTGCCATGAGATGCGCTATCCGGGCGGCGACGTGACCAGCGACATCTGGATGTGACGCGGGTCGGCGGCCGGTCCCTCGACGGACGGCGCGGGTGGTGAAAACCCATCGGGTCAAGCTGGTGAATCGAAACGGCCGCGTCCTCGATGTTAGTGAGGATCAGCCGATCCTTGACGCCGCCGAGGCGGCCGGGCTGGTCCTGCCCGTCGCCTGCCGCTATGGCGGCTGCATCACCTGTGCGGCGCGACTGATCTCGGGCAAGGTGCGCCAGCCAAAGGGGACGGCGCTGAACCGCCGGCAGAGCGCGGCCGGCTATATCCTCTTGTGTGTTGCCCGGCCTCGTTCCGATTGCGTCATCGGGGTCGGCGTCGAGAGCCATGGCGATCTGTATCGCAATCCGTTCAGCGTCCCGCAAATCCCGAGGGCAGGCTCGCCGGGCCAAGGGTCATAAACCCTCGCCTCGTGCGGTCGGGCCGTGCTATTTGCGTCCGGAAATCAAATCTGACGCGCCGGAGAGGTGGGCGGGGTCTTCGCGATTCCCGCACCAAGAACGATATGAACTCAGTTTCGATCCTACGCGCGGCTCTATGGGCACTGGTGGCACTGCTGGCGGGCGCGGTGGTGGCGCTGGTTTTCCTTTATGGGCAGGGCAGCCCCACGGTAGCCGGCGAGCCATACGGGACCCCCTTTGCGCTCGTGGATCAGAACGGCGCGCCGATCACCGAAGCCGTTCTGACCGGCCAGCCCTCGGCCGTGTTCTTCGGCTTTACCCATTGCCCTGAAGTTTGCCCGACGACGCTCTACGAGCTTGCCGGTCATCAGAAGCGACTGAAGGAGGAGGGAAAATCCCTGCGCGTCGTCTTCGTGACCGTCGATCCCGAGCGCGATACGCCGGAAATCCTCAAGGACTATGTCGCCGCCGTTGGTCCGGACATCACCGCGATCACCGGTGCGCCGGACAAGATCTCCGCCATGCTGAAAGGCTGGGGCGTCTATTCGGCGAAGGTGGGCGACGGCTCGGACTATTCCATGGACCATACGGCGACGACATTCCTGTTGGACGCCGATGGCGCGCTGGCCGGCACGCTGGCCTACGGTGAAAAGTCCGACACCGCGCGCGCCAAGCTGGATCGGCTCGTCGGGCTTTGACACAAGGGCGGAAGCAAGCATTCGGCGCGGCGCGGGCAAAGACCCTTGTCGCCGCTCGGCAAATCGCGCCACCCATTTCCTTCGTGCCGTTCGGGCCTAGTTGGGCGACGTCGCTCGCAAGGATAATCGCATATGGATGATCTCGCCGCCCAGATCGCCCTCATCGGCGCCGCGGGCATCGCCTCGCAGTGGCTGGCCTGGCGCCTGCAGATCCCGGCGATCGTGCTCCTGCTCGCCGTCGGTCTCTTTTTCGGTCCGTTCACCGGCTTCATGAATCCGCGCGCGGATTTCGGCGAACTCTATACGCCGCTGGTGTCGACCGCGGTCGCGATCGTGCTGTTCGAGGGCGGGCTGACGCTGAATTTCCGGGAGATCCGGGAAACGTCGAAGGCGGTGCGGCGCATCGTCATCGTGTCCGGACCGCTGGTCTGGATCATGACCGCGCTCGCCGCCCACTATGTCGGCAATTTGTCCTGGCCGACCGCGATCATCCTCGGCGCGGTCCTGGTGGTCACCGGGCCGACGGTGATCATGCCGCTCCTGCGCCACGCCAAACTGAAGACCCGGCCGGCGTCGATCCTCAGATGGGAGGCGATCGTCAACGACCCGCTCGGCGCGTTGTTCGCGGTCATCTCCTTCGAAACCTTCCTCGTGCTCACAGGGGCGCACGAGGCCGAGAACCTGATCCTCAACGTTATCCTGGCGATCGTTATCGCGATTCCCGGCGGTATTGCGGCGGGGCGCGCGCTCAGCTGGCTGTTCAGCCGTGGGCATGCTCCCGAATATCTGAAGGCACCGATCCTCTTCGCCGCCGTCGTCGCGATGAATTCGATCACCAATCTGGTGCTTGAGGAGGCCGGGCTGCTCACCGTCACCGTGATGGGCATCACCATGGCCAATGCCCGGATCGCCAGCATCACCGAGCTCCGGCGGTTCAAGGAGACGATCACCACGCTGCTCGTCTCGGGCCTGTTCATCGTACTGACCGCCTCGCTGCAGATGGACGTGATCCGCAGCCTCGAATGGCGCGTCGTCGGCTTTCTGGCCCTCGTGCTGTTCCTGGTGCGGCCGCTGGCCGTCTTCGTCGCGACGATCGGCGCCGGGCTCAGCTGGAAGGAGCGGCTGCTTGTCGGCTGGATCGCACCGCGCGGTATCGTCGCGGTTGCCGTCGCCGGCCTGTTCGGCGCGACGCTTACGCGGATCGGGGTGACCGATGGCGACCGGATGATCGCCTATACGTTCGCGCTGGTCGCCGCCACGATCGTCCTGCACGGCTTTTCGCTGGGGCCGCTGGCACGCCTTCTCGATCTGCGATCGGCGGATCGGCCGGGCGTCCTCTTCGTCGGCGCGTCCCGCTTCACCATCGCCTTCGCCCGCCGCCTGAAGGCGCAGGAGGTTCCGGTTCTCATCGCCGACGGCAATTGGTCGCGCGCCTCCGAAGCGCGGCTGGCCGAAGTTGAGGTCTGGTATGGCGAGATTCTGTCGGAGCAGGCCCACCACTCACTTAATCTATCGCGCTTCGACCACATGGTGGCGGCGACCGACAACGACGCCTACAACGCCTTGATCTGCACGGATTTCGCGCCGGAGATCGGCCGTTCCGATGTATTCCAGATCGGCGATCTGGGCGTTTCCGATCGCCAGTCGATGAATTTCACTATCGGCGGCCTGCCCTTGTTCAAGCCCGGCAAGAGCTATGCCGAGCTGCGCGACCTCATCGTCGACGGCTGGACCTTCCAGGCGACGCGGCTGACCGACGAATTTGGTTACGAGCGCTTCGCCGAGACGCGGCCGGAGGAAACCCACGTCCTGTTGTGGATCAAGCCATCGGAAAGCCTCGTCTTCGCGGCGTCCGAAGGATCGGGCGAACCCGACGAAGGCGACACGATCATTTCCTTCGGCCCGCCCCGGCCGGAGCGCGAGCAGGATAAGATCGTGAAAGCGACGACGACCGAACGCGAGGCCCGTGCCGAAAAGGCTCGCAAGACCACCGAAGCGGCGTCTGCCAATGTCGCGGCCGCCGACTGATGAGCCAGTCGCGCTACTTCCTCCGGGCTGGCAAGGCCGAGGCCGAGGCCGTCTATGAAGCCCTGGACATGGCCTTCGAAGAACATGGCTCGCCGGTGGCGATCAGCGAAATCGACGAGGCGAGGGGGCTGTTCGAGGTCTCCGCCTATTTCGACGCCGCCGACGCCCACGCCTGGGAAGGCATCTTCGCCGAGGCGGTCGGCCCGGCTCTGGCGGGTCGAATCGAGCGCGAAGAGCTTCCCGACAAGGATTGGATGGCCGACGTACTCAAGGCATTGAAGCCGGTGCGTGCCGGCCGCTTCCTCGTCCATGGGGCTCATGATCGCGACAAGATCGCCGCCAACGACCTCTCTATCGAGATCGAGGCCGGGCAAGCCTTCGGCACCGGCCATCATGGCACGACGGCCGGTTGTTTGACGATGATCGGACAGATCGCTACGCGGCGCCGTCCGCGCAACGCGCTCGACCTCGGCACCGGAAGCGCGGTGCTGGCGATCGGCCTGGCCAAGCTCGCCCGCGTCCCGGTGCTCGCGACCGACATCGATCCCGTGGCCGTGCGCGTCGCCAAGGCCAATGTGGTCGCCAATGGCGTCGCCCCCTTCGTCACCAGCGTCACTGCGGTCGGCTTCGCCGCGCCGGGGATCCGCGCGCGCGCGCCGTTCGATCTGATCGTCGCGAATATTCTCGCCGGGCCGCTGATGCAACTGGCGCCGCAATTCGCGCGGCATCTGGCGCGGCGCGGCGACATCGTGCTGTCGGGCATTCTGGTCCGCCAGCGGGACGCGGTTCTGGCGGCCTTTCGCGTGCAAGGGCTTTTCCATCGGCGCACGCTGGTGATCGGCGACTGGGTGACGCTGCATCTGGCCCGGTGAGGAGCGCAAGCGGCGTCAAGACGCGAAAACGCCGGCGCGCAGTTTCCCGCGGCCGGCGTTTTGATTCTGTGTGACGTGCCGATGGCGCGCGAAGCGCCCGCTGGATCAGCGACGCTCGGGCGTGCGCCCCTCGAACAGCGACTCCCGCCCGCCCAGCTCGAAGCCATCGCGTCCGAGAAACGCCATGCGGTCTTCGATGTAGCGTCGGGCCTCGCGCTCGCGCGCTTCGATCATGCGGTCCAGCATGCTGCGCATGAAGCCTTTGGAGCGGCCGGCGCCGCGGTGGGACAATTCGGTGTAGGTCGTCGTGGCCATCGCAATATCTCCTGATGCGGTTTGCTGGCCTCCCCTTGCAACCAATATGCGACCTGGGGTCCGATTCAGGTAGAGTCATTCCTGCATAGGTGCCTGCCCTTTATTGCATTGCACAACGGTAGGGCGATTCATGTCTCGTTAACCTTTCGCGCCGCGCTCTGCCCGCTTATGGTCCCCGCGGTCGGCCGCGGGTCGCGCCGTTTTCATCCCGTCCTTACTCGTTTCCTGCCAGAGCCGCCGATGTTTCAGAATTTCGACCAGACCACCGATTTCTCGCGCAGTGCCGAACGGGTCCGCCAGCTCCGCGCCGGGTTCGGGGAATCCGGCATCGACGGTTTCATCGTCCCGCGCGCCGACGAGCACCAGGGCGAGTATATCCCCCCCTCGGCCGCGCGGCTCGAATGGCTGACCGGCTTTTCCGGCTCGGCGGGGGCGGCGGCCGTTCTCGCCGATCGCGCCGTGATTCTGGTCGATGGGCGATACACGTTGCAGGTCCGCTCCGAAATCGATCCCGCGGTCTTCGAGCCGTTATCGTCCGTCGAAACCTCGCTAACCGACTTTCTGACGGTCGCCGCGCCCGGCAAGCGCATCGGCTACGATCCGTGGCTGCATACGGTGGCGGAGATTCGGACGCTGGCGGACGCTATCGAGGCGGATGGCGGACAGCTCGTCGCGCTTCCGGCCAATCCGATCGACCGGATCTGGAACGATCGGCCGGCGCCGCCGAAGGCGCGGGCGGTTATCCATCCGGAGCGCTTCGCCGGACGCCCGGCGGCGGGCAAGCTGGCCGATCTGGCCAGGCGGATCGGCGACGCGAAGGCCGACGCCGCGCTTCTCACCGACCCCGCCTCGATCGCCTGGACCTTCAATATTCGCGGCGCCGACGTGCCGCACACCCCGCTGATGCTGGCCTTTGCCATCCTGCGCGCCGACGGCCGTCCGACCCTGTTCGTCGATCCGGACAAGCTCGACCCCGAGGTCAGGGACTATCTCGCGGCGCTTTGCGATCTGGCATCGCCGGACGATTTCGAGGCCGCGTTGAAGCGGGAGGCGGCCGACCGCGCGATCGGTCTCGATCCGCAATTGGGCGCCGCGCGACTGGCGACCATCGTAGAGGCGGCCGGCGGCACGCTCGTCGACATGCCGGACCCGGCGCGGCTGCCACGGGCGATCAAGAATACCGGCGAGATCGCCGGTTCGCGGACCGCTCACCGACGCGACGGCGCGGCGGTCTCGAGCTTTCTCGCCTGGCTCGATCGGCAGCCGCCGGGAAGCATCACCGAGATCACCGCAGCCCAGCGGTTAGAATCGTTGCGCGCCGAGTATGGCGAGCGGGACGGGCACCCCTTGAGGGACATTTCCTTCGATACGATCGCCGGTTCCGGTCCGAACGGCGCGATCGTGCATTATCGTGTCAACCGGGGGAGCGACCGGCCTCTCGGGGAGGGTGAACTCTTTCTGCTCGATTCCGGCGCCCAGTACGAGGACGGCACCACCGACATCACCCGCACGATTCCGATCGGCCAGCCAAGCGCCGAGATGCGGACGAAGTTCACGCTGGTGCTGAAAGGCATGATCGCCATCGCCACGGCGCGGTTTCCCAAAGGGACGCGCGGTGTCGATCTCGACCCGCTGGCCCGGATCGCCCTATGGAAGGCCGGCTGCGACTACGCCCACGGCACCGGTCATGGCGTCGGCTCCTATCTCGCCGTGCATGAGGGGCCACAAACGATCTCCAAGCGCGGCATGGCGGTGCTCGAAGCCGGCATGATCCTGTCCAACGAGCCGGGATATTACCGCGAGGGCGCCTACGGCATCCGGATCGAGAATTTGATCCTGGTCGAGCCCGCGACAGCCATTGCGGGCGGCGATCTTGCGATGCATTCCTTCGCGACACTGACGCTCGCGCCGATCGACCACCGGCTCATCGAGCCAACGCTGATGAGCCGGGAGGAAGTCGACTGGGTCGATGCCTACCACGCGGAGGTGCGAGAGACGCTCGCCCCGTTGATGCGGGCCGAGGACCGGGGCTGGCTGGAGGCGGCGACACGCTCCATCAGCACGGGCTAACTGGTTCGCCCGTTCCGCGTGGGCGATGCTTCAAGACATCGAGGCCCGTTCCTCCGGTCTCGATGTGGATTGGTGCGTGACGGGCCATCTGCGGCCCATGACGTCAGCGGCAGAGGCGGCGCCGGCCATTATAGGGCTGGAACGTGCCCGAGCGCGCGTCAAACGACCGGTATTTGGCCGCGCAATAGCGATACCACTCGCCTGACCAGGCCGCCGGCCTGCCGCGGTAGTAGCGGGGCGCGGCCCGATAATAACGCGGTGCCGGGCGGGAGTAGCGCGGTTGGCTAGCAATTGCTGCGCCGATGCCGAGGCCCACGATACCGCCGATGATCGCCGCGCCGCCGGAACCGAGGCCGCGGTGGCGACGATAGTAACGGCGGTTGCCGCGGAAGCCACGATGGCCCCCGTCATAACGACCTCCCCGGTAATATCGACCGCCGCCAAAGGAGCCGCCGCCATAGTGACCGGCCTCCGCCTGCGATATTCCGACGAGGGGTGTGTTGGCGGGCGCTGCGGCTGGTGCCACCGACAGCGCAAGCCCCAGTGCGAGGGATTTGACTGCCAACGATTTGAAGAACTTCATGTCGACCTCCTGCATTACCAATACTTTAACACTTAGGTAACGATTGGGAAGCTGAACGGCTCCTGAACAAATTGGTTGCTCACGAAAGCGTGGTTGGGAGCCCCGAACCGCCGGGACGGTGATAGCCCTCAACACGCCCCTTGCCGGTATGTCCCCGCGCGACAGGTGAAGGGCGCGGCGCTGTATCGCCACCCATGACTCGAAAGGCCGATTGCCATCATGTCCGACAACCCGTCTTCATTGCCGCAAACGCCCCATTTGATCTATTTCGCCGATCCCATGTGCTCATGGTGCTGGGGCTTCGCGCCGGTCATGGATGCGATCGCCGAACGTTATCCGGATTTAGCAGTCCGCCTCGTGCTGGGCGGCCTCAGGCCGTTTACCGACAAGCCGATGGACGCGAGCGCCAAGGCAGATATCCGCAACCATTGGGAGCACGTGCGCGACGCCTCGGGGCAACCCTTCGACTTTGCCTTTTTCGAGCGGGAGGGATTCGTCTACGACACCGAACCGGCCGCGCGGGCGGTTGTGACCGGCCGCCAGCTCGGACCCGAGAAGGCCATCGCGCTCGAACACAGGATCGCCCGAGCGTTCTATGCCGAGAATCGTGACGTCACCAACTCCGACACACTGGCCGATCTGGCGGCGGAATTGGGCTTCGATCGCACGGCATTTGTGGCGGCGTTCGCGCGCGAGGAAACCAAACAGGAAACCCTGGGTGATTTCGCGCTGTCCCAGCGCGCCGGCGTCACCGGCTTTCCAACCCTGATCGCCGGGCCGCAGGCGGATGGCAATTACGCCCTCGTCACCGCCGGCTATCAGCCGCCCGAACCGATCCTCGCCCGGATCGGGTCGTGGCTCGCACAAGTCGATCCGGCGGCATGAGGAAGCGGCCTAATCCGCCTCCGGGGCCCTGACTAGGAACGCCGTTCGGGATCGTTGGTCGTCGAGCTATTTTCGTCGAGACCGGAATGGAAATATCCGGCTGCCATTGACAATAACGGAATAGATTGCAGGTTGCGTCGTTACGCCACGCCAGGGTCGACAAAGCCTCTGCTGCGGTAGCATAACTGAACGTCTCACGGGACGGGGCGATTTGTGGCAGTGATGGGTTGGCGTAATGCCGCCCCGGGGCACGGCGGATGGATGCGATTGAGACGCCCGTAACGCATATCGGCTCGACGGTCCCCGTCTTCCTGCGCGGCGGCGGCAAGATGGGCGCGCTTATCCGGGCGCATGTGTGGCGGGATTCGCCGCTCGGCCCTCCGCAGGGCTGGTCGTTGCCATTGCTGACGACCGTGCGAACCCTGCTTGGCTCGAAAGTTCCCATGCTGGTCGCATGGGGCCCCGATCTGCGCGTCCTGTACAACGACAGCTATGCACCGCTCCTGAACGACCGGCATTGCGACGCGCTGGGCCACCCTTTGGCGCAGGTATGGGACGAGATCTGGTCGGATGTACGACCCTTCGTTGACGGCGCCCTCGCGGGTGAGACGACGGGGGCCGACAACTTGCCGATCGTCATTCCGGGAGGTGGCCTCGAGGAGCAGCGGTATTTCAGCTTCTCCTGTTCCCCGGTCTACGATCAGACCGAAACGGTCGGCGGCATTCTCGTGATCAGCGTCGAAACCACCGGCGACGTGCTGGCCGATCGACGCCTGAATTTTCGGATAGCGCTCAAGGACCGGCTCCGCGATCTGGACGATCCGCACGAGGTGATGTTCGCCGCCGCCGAAACCCTCGGCCTCCACCTGCGTGCCGATCGCGTGGGCTATGCCGAGATCGACGCCGACACCATGTTTTTCGTTGAACGCGATTGGTGCGACGCCGGCATGCCAAGTCTCGCCGGCCGTCACCGCCTCGACGATTTTGGTCCGGCGCTGATCGCCGAGTTCCGCGCCGGCAATACGGTCGCATTCGCGGATGCTCTGACGGAGCCGTTGACATCGGGCGAGGGCGTCGCCGAAGCCTTCCATTCGGTCAGCACCCGCGCGGCGATAACCATGCCGCTCGTCAAGAACGGAACCTTGGCCGGGGTCCTTTACGTACACGGCCGGGAACCCCGGCATTGGACAGAATCCGAAAAAGGACTCGTACGCGAGGTCGCCGAGAGCACTTGGGCGGAGGTCCAGCGTGCGCGGTCGGAATCGGCCCTGCGCGAAAACCACCGGCGGCAGGACCTGCTGCTGCGTTTGCTGGATGGGCAACGCAAGACGCATGACGACCAATTCATTATGCAGGCCGCTGCCGAAGCGGTTGGCCGACATCTCGTCGTCGATCGGGTCGGTTTCTTCGAGATGGCGGAAGATAACACGCTTCAGTTTCTGTCGGGGTGGACCGATGGCCGGCTGCCGCTGTTGACGGTGCCTTTGCCGTCCATCGGCATCGGCACAGGCTATTTGGCCGAGGTTCGGGCCGGCAAGACGCTGGGCATCAGCGATACGCGAGCGGATCCGCTGACCGCGGACTCGTTGTTCGGCGAGATCGGGACCGTTTCGCTGATCGGTGCGCCGATCATTCGCGAGGGCCGCTGGCAGGCCGGCCTTTACGTCAATCACGCCGAGGCGCGTGCGTGGACGGACGACGAGATTGGCCTTGTCCGGGAAGTCGCCGACCAGACCTGGGACGCCGTCGAACGCGCCCGGGCAGAGCGGGCGCTGCAGGGCAGCGATGCGCGTCTGCATCTCGCCCTCGATGCCGGTCGCATCGGGGCCTGGTCGCTCGACATCGGCCGCGACAGCGCCGATCGCACACCGCGACATGATGCGATCTTCGGCTACGAGACGCCGGTGGCAGAGTGGAGCTTCAAGCGCTTCCTCGACCATGTCCTGCCCGAGGAGCGCGACCGGGTCCAGTCATGCTTCCAGTCCGCGGTCGAAGGTCAGACCGAGTGGCACCTGGAATGTGGCATCGAGCGGGCGGACGGCGCGCGGCGACAGATCGAGGTGAGCGGTCGTCCGCAGCGCGATGGGGCGGGCACCGTCATCGGCTTCATTGGGGTGGTCATCGACATCACCGAGGAAAGGCACGCTGAGGAGCGACAGGCTCTGCTGGTTCGCGAGTTGCATCACCGCGTGAAGAACAACCTCGCCACAGTGCAGTCGATTATCAACTTCACCCTGCGCACGTCCGAGAGCATGGAAACGTTTCAGGCCGGCATCGGCAATCGGATCGGAGCTCTGGCGAGAAGCCATACACTGTTGACCGACAATGAGTGGGACGGGGCGGAATTGGAGCACATTCTCCGCGCCGAATTGGAGCCCTATGACGACGGCGGACGGCTGCAACTCGAGGGGCCGCGTTTCTTCCTGCCCGCCGATGCGGCCGTGCCACTCGCCATGGCGGTCCACGAATTGACTACGAACGCCGCCAAATATGGAGCCCTGTCGGTCGAAGAGGGTCGGTTGGACATCCGATGGATGACCGAGGCCTCGCAGGAAGGGCGCAAGCTGAGCCTGGATTGGATCGAGAGGGACGGTCCGCCGGTCTCCCTGCCTACCCGGCGAGGATTCGGGACGACTCTGCTCGAACGGCTGCTGGGGCGTCAACTCGCGGGCGGTGTCGAAATCAAATACCTGCCGCAAGGCGTTCAGGTCCGCATCAAGGCATTGATCCAGAATTCCTGAAACCGGCCGGCTTCCGGCAACGTTGCGGGGGTCGGCTCACGCCCATCTGCGGCGGCGGCGGAACCGATCGAACCGCGTTCCGGTAGGCCAGACCATTGCCATGGGGCCAAGCGCTCTCTACCTCCCAACAGAAGCAACGCCACAACACCATAGCGGAGACGATCCATGTCCACTTCAGGTCCCGGCCGGCAGGGCCCCAACCGAATGCTCGACGAGTTCGCGCGGATGATGACCGACGCCGCCGGTGCCGCCCAAGGGGTGCGCCGTGAGGTGGAGACGGTGTTCAGGGCACAGGGCGAGCGCTTCCTCAACCAGATGGATCTCGTCCAGCGCGAGGAATTTGAAGCTGTTCGCGACATGGCCGCGAAGGCGCGTATGGAGAACGAAGTTCTGAAGAAGCGGCTTGATGACCTCGAGGCACGCGTGCCCAGTGCCAAGCCGAAGGCCGGCTGACAGGTTCTCCACAGGCAATCAACAACTTTCGAACAACCTATGGTCGAACCGGATTATCCTTTGCCGAGAGTCGCTTAAGACTCCCGGCGAGGCCCTTCTCCGGGGTGCCAAAATCGATTGACGGTGAATATTTGGTTAACGCCCCTTAGCGCGAGGACTCGCGGTCTATATGCTGATTCATAAGGGTGATTCGACGCTGTGCGGTGGCGGTGTCACCCCTGCGGGGCGCCTTGGCGGCAATCGGCATCCCCGCCGAATTGGATACGGGGACGTGGACATGAGTCTGATTGAATTTGCCTCTTTGAGGCAGTCTCATCCGGTCGATATGATCGAATGGGTCGCTGCGGCTCGGGAATGGGCGTTCGAGCGCTCGGGCGACGACGAGATCGCGGTGGCGGTGGCCGGAGTCTGGACCGATTACTCGGTTTCGTTCTCCTGGCTGGAGAATATCGAGGCGCTGCATTTGGGTTGCGCCTTCGACCTCAAGATCCCCGCGCATCGTCGCTCCGAAGTGCTCCGGCTACTGGCGCTGATCAACGAGAAGCTGCTCGTCGGACATTTCGACCTCTGGCAGCAGGAAGGGGCGGTGATGTTCCGCCACGCGCTGCTGCTGTCCGGTGGCGCCGAGCCGACCAGCCAACAGGCCGAACGGATGCTGGCGACGGCGCTGGAAAGCTGCGAGCGCTTCTATCAGGCATTTCAGTTCGTCGTGTGGGCCGACAAGATGGCCGACGATGCGCTGGCTTGCGCGATTTTCGAGACCGAAGGCGAAGCGTGAGCATGGCCGGCGCGCAACAGCGCATCCTGCTTCTGGGCGGCGGCAATATGGGCGCGGCGCTGCTGGGCGGCTGGCTGGAAAGTGGGCTGGAACCATCGCGCGTGCTCGTCGTCGATCCAAGGATCGGCGATGCCCTGCGTCCGCTGATCGACCGCTACGGCGTGCGCCATGCGATAAGCGTCCCGGATGAGGCGTTCGACGTCGCGCTTTTGGCGGTGAAGCCGCAGATGATGGGCGAAGCGCTTCCGGCGTTGCGCGCCGCGCTCGAACCGGCAAGCCTCGTGGTGTCGATCGCCGCCGGCACGAGCGTCGCGGCTATCGAAGTGCAACTCGGCGAAAGGCCGGTGGTGCGGGCCATGCCGAACACGCCGGCGCTGATCGGCCGGGGCATCACCGGCGCCTACGCCAATGCGCGGGTCGAAGCCGCGGGGCGCGCCGTCGCGGACGGTCTCCTGTCGGCGAGCGGCCCGGTTGAGTGGGTCGAGAGCGAGGCCCTGATCGATGCCGTAACCGGCGTCTCGGGCAGTGGCCCAGCCTATGTGTTCTATCTCGCCGAATGCCTGGCGAAAGCCGGCGAAACGGCGGGACTGCCGGCCGATCTCGCGATGCGGCTGGCGCGGCACACGGTCGCCGGCGCGGGCGAGTTGATGATCCGGTCCGAGGACACGCCGGAAAAATTGCGCCGGAACGTCACCTCGCCGAACGGTACCACCCAGGCCGCGCTCGATGTCTTGATGGCGGACGACGGTTTGGCGCCGCTGATGCGGCGGGCCGTACAGGCAGCGCGCGACCGTGCCGAGGCATTGTCGAGGGAGTAGGCGAATGTCGGCAGGCAAGGGTCCGGCGCCGGAAATCGGCTTCGACGATTTCATGAAGGTCGATATCCGCGTCGGCACCATCGTCGAGGCGGCGCCGTTTCCCGAAGCGCGCAAGCCGGCGTTTCGCCTGACCATCGACTTTGGCGCGCCGATCGGCCGTAAGAAATCCTCCGCCCAGATCACCGCACATTACGATGCCGAGGCGCTGGTCGGCCGGCAGGTGCTCGCCGTCGTCAATTTCCCGCCCCGGCAGATCGGCCCGATGATGTCGGAGGTGCTGACCCTCGGCGTCCCGGACGCGGCCGGCGAGGTCGTGCTGTTAGCGCCGGGCCACACCGTGCCCGACGGCGGCCGGATGTTCTGAGCCGGCTTAAGCCGGCACGCGAATGAGCGCGCGCAAACCGCCGAGATCGCTGTCCGACAGGAGAATGTCGCCGCCGTGGCTGCGGGCGATATCGCGGGCGATCGCAAGGCCGAGACCGGTGCCGCCGCTGTCGATGTTGCGGGCGGTGTCGAGCCGCACAAACGGCTTGAAGACTTCCTCGCGCTGTTCGGCGGCGATCCCGGTGCCGTTGTCCTCGACGGTGATGGTCAGCCACCGCCCCTGGTGGTTGGCGCGGACGCGGATGCGGTCGCCGTGGCGCAAGGCGTTGGTGACGACGTTGGTCACCATGCGGGTGAAGGAATCCGGCCGCACCGCGAGGCGCGGATCGCCGACGATTTCGACCGAGATCTGCTTACCCTTCAATTTGGCTTCGGTCCGGAATTTGCCGAGCACCGGGACAAGGTCGAGTTCACCGACCTCCTCGGCCGCCTCGTCCTTGGCAAAGGCGAGATAACCCTCGAGCATGCGCTGCATTTCGTCGACGTCGGCGTTCAACTCGTCTTGGTCTTCGCCTTCGCCGAGCAGGGCAAGCTGCAGTCGGAAACGCGTCAGGATGGTCCGCAGATCGTGGCTGACGCCGGTCAGCATGGCCGTGCGCTGTTCCATCTGTCGCTCGATTCGGTCGCGCATCTGGATGAAGGCAAGCGAGGCGCGCCGGACCTCCGAAGCGCCGCGCGGGCGAAAGTCCGGCGGCATTGGCTGGCCGCGCCCGAAGCCCTCGGCCGCCGCGGCCAGAGCCTGGATCGGACGAATCTGGTTGCGTAGAAACAGGATGGCGATGATCATCAGCACCAGCGACGTTCCGACCATCCACACCAGGAAAATATGGGTGTTCGAAGCATAGGCGGAGTTGCGGGGCGCGAACACGCGCAAAACCTTCTCGTCCAGCTGGATGCGGACTTCGACTATCTTGGATTGGCCGACCGTATCGATCCAGAACGGTCGCCCGATCCGGGCGGTGATCTCCTCGCTGAGGATGCCATCGAGGATGTTGAAGAACGGCTTCGGACCCAGAGGGGGCAGGGGACCCGGCGGCAGTACCGAGACATTGAGACCAAGCCGGTTGCGAGCAATGCCGATGACCTGGGAATAGTCGCTGCCCGGCGACTGTGCTTCGACGAGGTCGGTAATAGCCGCGATGTCGCGCACCACGGCGGTCGACAGCCTATGGGTCACGAGTTGCCAGTGCCGCTCCATGAACACCACCGTCACCACGCCCTGTAGCAGGACCACCGGTGCGATGATGATGATCAGGGAGCGCGCATAGAGCCCCTTCGGCATGAAACGCTGGATGATGCGTGGAATGGGTCGCAAGGGCCCGCGCCAGATGTCGATCGTCGGCAGCTTGCCCCACCGCCAGCGCGGCCGCCACGCGCGGCGCCGGGTAGACGCTGCGAACCGCCACGGCCGCTTTTGGATGAGGCGTTCGATCAGGGTCACGGCCGCTCCGGCCTCAATCCGTGTTCAGGCGATAGCCGATGCCGCGCACCGTCTGTAGCCACAGGGGATTCGCCGGATCGCTCTCGATCTTGCGACGCAGGCGGTTGATCTGAACGTCGACGGTGCGCTCGCCAACCTCCGTCTCGTCGGCAAGAAGATCCTGACGCGGGATCGTCTCGCCCGGATTGCCGGCGAACTGGGACATCATCTCCTGCTCGCGTTCGGTCAAACGAATGATCTCCGGCCCGCGTTTGAGTTCGCGGCGCGACAGCGTGAAGGTGAACGGACCGAAGCGCACATGTTCCAGTTTCTGGATCGGGGCCTGGCTCCCGCGCCGCAGGATGTTGTTAATACGCAGCAGCAGTTCGCGTGGATCGAACGGCTTCGGCAGATAATCGTCGGCACCGGCTTCCAGCCCTTCAATCCGCTGCTCGGTCTCCGAACGCGCCGTCAGCATCAGCACCGGCGATTGTCGGTCGGCGCGGAACGAGCGCACCAACTCGATGCCGTTCTCCCCGGGCATCATCACATCGACGATCAGGAGATCGAAGTCGAGCCCCTCCAGGATTCGCCGGGCCTCCCTGGCGTTAGCGGCCATCGAGACGCGAAAATTCTGCTCCGACAAGAACCGCGACAGCAGCGAGCGGATGCGGCGGTCGTCGTCGACGACGAGAATGTGGGGGGCATCGTCTCCCAGCGATGTCACCTCGCCCGAGGTCTCACCGGCAAACTCGTTCATAGCGGTTCTTTCCAATTGATGCCTTGCTTCTTGAACCACTCCCGCGTCGCCGGCCGATCTGCCGCCATCTGCCTGAGAAAGGCGCCGATCGGCGCGGCGTCGGTGGGCGCGGCGTCGCTCAAGGCCGCGTCGATCCGGCGCGCCTGCTCCCGCGAAAGCTCCAGCGTCAGTTCGCGCCCCTTCACGGTCGGATAGAGGCAGCGCTGCCGGCGATCCTCCACCCCCGGCATCTGACGGATGAAGCCATCATCAATGAGTTGGCGCAACACCCGCGACAGCGATTGCTTGGTGATCTGCAAGAGGTCGAGGAGATCGGTGATGGTCATGCCGGGCGCGCGGTTGACGAAATGCAGGATACGGTGATGGGCGCGCCCGAACCCGTAGCGGGCAAGGATCGAATCGGCATCGGCGGTGAATTCGCGATAGGCGAAGAACAGCAACTCGATCATCCGGAAGTCCGGATTTCCGAAGGTCGGCAGGGGCTCCCGCACAATGGCTTCGGCGGCATTGTCCGTGCGCACGTCGGAGGTCAGGGCAGCATCCATAATTTAGGTCAGCACTATTGACGTAATTTCCTACCATTGTTACACCGGACGGCGAAGAGTGGAAACCGTCGCTGGTCCGCCATGAATGGGCCAGGGACATTGACGCGGATCCACCCCTCGGCCGACAGTCGACCGCCGCCAGATGATGATAGGGAGGACGCCGGAACAGGCGTCGCGAGCACCATGAGCAATGTTCCATTCGACCAGCTTGACGGCGAAATCTGGTTCAACGGCCAGTTCGTGCCCTGGAAGGACGCCAAGATCCACGTGCTGACGCACGGGCTGCACTATGCCAGCGCCGTCTTCGAGGGCGAGCGGGCCTACGGCGGCACGGTTTTCAAGCTGCGCGAGCACACCGAACGCTTGATCGCATCCGGTCGCATGCTCGGCTTCGCGCTGCCCTACAGCGCCGACGAGATCGACGCGGCGACGAATGAACTGCTCAATCGGCAGGGTTTCGCCGACGCCTATGTCCGGCCGATCGCCTTCCGTGGCTCGGAGATGATGGGCGTTTCGGCCCAGAAGAACCGCATCAACGTGGCCATCGCCATCTGGCAATGGCCGAGCTATTTCGATCCCGAGCAGCGCATGAAGGGCATCAGGCTGGATCTGGCGGAGTATCGCCGGCCGGACCCGCGCACGGCGCCCTCCAAGGCCAAGGCCACCGGCCTCTACATGATCTGCACGATCTCCAAGCACGCGGCGGAGGCCAAGGGCTATGCCGACGCGATGATGCTCGACTGGCGCGGCCAGGTCGCCGAGGCGACCGGCGCCAACGTCTTCTTCGTCAAGGACGGCATCCTGCACACGCCGACGCCCGACTGCTTCCTCGACGGCATTACCCGCCGCACCGTGATCGATCTCGCGCGCCGCCGCGGCATCGAGGTGAAGGAGCGGGTGATCATGCCGGAGGAACTGGCAAGCTTCGAGGAATGCTTCCTTTGTGGCACGGCGGCCGAGGTGACGCCGGTCTCCGAGATCGCCGACTGGCGGTTCACCCCCGGCGAGACGACCCGGCGGCTGGTCGACGATTACGCCGACGCCGTACAGCCGAAGCGCGCGGCGGCGGAGTAGGACGCCCGGCGGGCCGGCCGGACGGCGATGCGGCAATGATCCCCTGGCAAAAGCTCGACAGCGCGACGATTCCCGGGACGACTGGTGAACTCCGGCTGATGCGGCGCGGCACCGAGTTCTCGATCATGCTCGGCGACAACGAGCTGATGAACAGCCGGCTCTCGGGCTCGGAGGAAGCGCTCGCGCGCCTGTCCTGCGAGAGGATCGCCGACCGGGCGAAGCCGCACGTCCTCGTCGGCGGGCTCGGCATGGGGTTTACCCTCCGCGCCGTCCTCTCCCATCTCGGCGGCGACGCGAGCGTGATTGTCGCCGAGCTTGTGCCGGCGGTGGTCGCCTGGGCGAAAGGCCCGATGGCGCATCTCGTCGACGGGAGCCTCGACGACCCCCGCGTGAGCATAACGGTGACGGACGTCGCCGAGCTCATTCGCGGCGGCAAGGCAGCTTATGACGCGATCCTTCTGGACGTCGACAACGGCCCCGAGGGTCTGACGAGCCGCGCCAATGACGGTCTTTACGATCTCGGAGGACTGGAAGATGCGCGACGCGCGCTGCGTCCAGGCGGGGTGCTGGCGGTCTGGTCGCAAGGGCCGGACAGCGGCTTTACCGGACGGCTTCGCCGGGCCGGCTTCAGCGTCGACGAGGCGCGTGTGCGCGCCAGCCGCACGGGCCGTGGCGCCCGGCACGTCATCTGGATCGCGACGACATAGGTCCGCGCGTCGCGGAAACCACGTCCAAGCGTTTCGCGAAAGCTTTCCCAGAGCCAAGCAGCATTTGCGCCAAGGGGCAGCGGCGGTTATCCCGTGCTCAACATGGCGGCCGCGCGATCCTGGCTAAGGCTGGACATCAACGCCGACGCACAACTGGTTGAGGAGACTCCCGTTTTGACACAACTCAGCGCCGAGATCGTGCCGGTCACGCCGTTCCAGCAGAACTGCTGCATCCTCTATGACACCGAGGCCAAGACCGGCGTCGTGGTCGACCCCGGCGGCGATGTCGAGCGGATCGTCGCGGCGATCGAGGCCGCCGGCATTGCCATCGAGGCGATCTGGCTGACCCACGGCCATATCGACCACGCGGGCGGTGCCATGGAGCTGAAGGAGCGGCTCGGCGTCGACATCGTCGGACCCCATCGGGACGACGCGTTTTTGCTGTCAGGTCTCGAGAACCAGGCGCTGATGTTCGGCGTCGGCGGCGCGGTGCGCAATTGCACGCCGGACCGCTGGCTGGAAGAGGGCGAGACGGTCGGCTTCGCCGGGCATGTCTTCGAGGTGCTGCACACGCCGGGCCACGCGCCCGGCCATGTCGTATTCTACCATCGCCAAGCGAAGTTCCTGCATGCCGGCGACGTCCTATTCGCCGGTTCGATCGGACGTACCGACCTGCCGGGCGGCGACCATGCTGCCCTGATCCACTCGATCAAGCAGAAGGTACTGCCGCTCGGTGACGATGTCGGCTTCATCTGCGGTCATGGGCCGGGCGGACGCCTTGGTGACGAGCGCCGTACCAACCCCTTTCTGACCTGATAGCCGCGCCCCGTCGGGCCGCGATCAACCGCCAGGGCAGAACAGGGATTTGCCCGCCGCGTCCAATATAGGTGCCGAAATTCGGATCGAAGCTGGGATACGCGCGGGTGCAGGCACTCAGCCATTCCCGCGTCCACGGCTCGCCAGAGCGCGCCTTGCGCACAGGGCGCGCGCTTCGATCCAACTTTGCGGCGGCATGTCGGTCATAGTTTGGAGCGATGCGGATGATCTTCGCGCCGCCGGTCTCGATGATGTCGATGCCGGAAGTCGGCATGGGACGGCGATCCAGCCGTTCGCGCGCCACGTCGATGACTCGCGGTCCGTTCGGCATGGCGCCGAGGCCGGAATGCCGCTTCCATGCCGAGGCGCGGGAGGGCAGGGCGCGGCGATCGGAGGATCCGGTGGATATCATCGTGAAGGAACCCTGCGAGCGTGCCGAAGCCCCCTGTTTCTCGACTGCGCGCCAAGCACGATTTCGCCCACGCACGGTCAGGACGTCGAAATTCGGCTTGCGTTTGATCGACCCGCCGTCCTCCAGAAACTCCTCCCGTTCATTGGTGGAATAGATATCGGGAGCGGTTCGTATGCCGCCCCCATCCTCGATCAACTCTTCCCGCTCGTCCGTGACGTAGATATCGGGCGCAGTCCGGATGCCACCGCCATCCTCGAGAAATTCCTCGCTCTGAGCGGAAAAGTCGATGATCTGGGCGGTTCTGACGTCGCGATTACTGTTGTGGGACGTTTCGCTCGAAGCGGGCCCCGAGGCCAGCATTAGAAAGGACAGCGCAGCTGCGGTCGTGCGAATTGCCAAGCGGTTTCGGCGTTGCATGACGATCTCCCGTTTAGGCCCCTTGCGAGGCGTTCGGCAGAGCCCTTGCACGTGGCGTGCCAGACGATTCTGTTCCATCCCGGCACTCCACCACGGAGATCGGAGACAAAAAAGCCCGCCGTGCGATGCGCGGCGGGCTATCCCAAGCTATTTTGTCCCGTTACGGCACTTTCGCGCCGGTTTCATCGACGCTTCGGTCCGCCGTCAGTCGGCCGCTTCGAGGTTGACAGCCTTGGGGCCCTTGCCGCGCTTGTCGGGTTCGGTTTCGTACGAGACCTTCTGGTTCTCCTCCAGACCAGGCAGGCCGGATGCCTGCACTGCCGAGATATGAACGAAGATGTCCACGCCGCCGTCGTCCGGCTTGATGAAGCCGAAGCCTTTCTCGGTATTGAAGAATTTGACCGTCCCGGTTTGTGCCATTATCGGGGTCCTTATCCTGGCATTACGTGTCGCCGTGTGGCGGTGGCAGGCAAGTCTTGACGAGGAAGGGAACCGATACATCGTGGTATCCGGTTTCGGTATACCACCCGGAGGAGGCGCCTCCGATACGCAGTTCGTCCATTACCTTTGTTCGCGAAATTGCCCAAACATCCCTTGAATGCTATCCCGCGCCGGGCGTTGCAAGTAAAAGTTTCTTGGCAAGCTTCACGTTTCATTTTGGGACAGGCGGTCTCACCCGACCTCCCGCACCGCCCACTGTTCAGGCTCATGCGTTCCATGTCGTTACTCTTCGCCGGCTTTTCTTCCTTTCCGAGCGCGCCGCGCAATCCGACCGAGGATCTGGCGCGCGCGTTGCAGTGCGAGCGAGTCCGCTCCGATGGTCTCCACGCTGAGATTCTGCCCGTCGAGTGGGAGGGGAGCTGGTCGCGGCTTAAGGCCGCGATCGAAGCCGTGCGCCCGACGACCGTTGTGCTGTTCGGCCTCCACCAGCGCGCCGAACGCCTTCGCATCGAACTGGTCGCGCGCAACCGTCGCGAGCTCGGCCATGCCGACGCGGTCGGCGGCTTCCCATCGGGCCCGGCGGTGCTGGACGGTCCCCAGTCGCTGCCTGCAAATCTACCGTGGAACGACGTCGCCGCCGCCTTGCGCAGTGCCGGCGCCTCCTTCGAGTGGTCGACCAATGCCGGCGGCTATCTCTGCAACGATACGTTCTACCGCCTTGCCCATTATGCCACAGCGCTCGGCGTGCAGCGTTTCGGTTTCATCCATGTTCCGCTGAGCGATGAGGCGGTGGCTGACACCGTCGCGAGCGAAGCGGTGCCGGACGTGTTCTGCAGCGTGCCGGCGGCAACCATCGAACGGGCGGCGCGGGCGCTGGCGGCGGCGTTGCACGCCGGCGCGGACGCGAGCCAGGAAGCGTACCTATGAGCGGGTTCGACGAAGCGGCGTTGACGGACGCCTATGAAAGGGCGCTTTCGCTGGAAAAGGCCGGCGCGCACGCGGCCGCTGCCGAAGCCTATCGCGAGTGTCTGGTGATCGATCCCGAGGACCATGGTGGCGCGGCGGTCCGCATCGCGGCGATGGGTCTGGGCGAGGCTCCGGAATCGGCCGGCGATGCCTATGTGGCGACGCTGTTCGACCAGCATGCCGAGGCGTTCGAGGACATTCTGGTGCGCCAGCTCCGCTACGGCGTTCCAGCGCTGATGGCTGCTCGAATCGCAGAGATCGCGCCCGGTCCCTACCAGCGCGTGCTCGATCTCGGTTGCGGCACCGGGCTTGCCGGCGAGGCGCTACGGGATCGGGCGACGACACTGCTCGGCGTCGATCTGTCGGAAGGCATGATCGAGACGTGTTTCGACAAGGGTATCTACGACGATCTCTATATCGGCGAGGCAGTCGGCTTCCTCGCCGAGTTCGACGAGGAAGAACCGTTCGACCTGATCGTCGCCGCCGACGTGCTGCCTTATCTCGGCGGCCTCGACGCGCTGTTTTCCGGAGTCGCCGCACGGTTGGCGCCCGGCGGAATCTTCGGATTTTCAACCGAGACGCTGTCCGAGGCGACATTCGCCGGACGCGATTTCATGGTCGGCCCGCACCAGCGCTTCCATCACCGCGAGACGTATCTTGGGGACCGGCTCGCGGCGCATGGCTTCGATTGCCTGGAATGCGGACCGATCGTCGTCCGCCTCCAGGAGGGGCAGCCGGCCCCTGGTCATCTGGTGCTGGCGCGGCGTCGGGACTGGTGAGCCGACACTGCGTCAGATTTATACGGCGGCGGCAGGGGCGGGGGCGCTTCGCTAGCCATGCCGGTCATCCCCGCCGCTGACTGCCGAGTCAGGCCGAAACGACCGTCTGCCTCTGCTCGCCGAGGCCTTCGATCCCGAGCGTCATGACGTCGCCCACCTTGAGATACTTCGGCGGCTTCATACCCATCCCGACTCCCGGCGGCGTGCCGGTCGAGATCACGTCACCAGGCATCAACGTGAGAAACTGCGACAGGTAAGACACCATGTGCGGCACGTTGAAGATCAGCGTGTTGGTGTTGCCGGTCTGGCGGCGTTCGCCGTTGACGTCGAGCCACATGGCGAGATTGTGGACATCGCCGACTTCGTCGCGTGTCACCAACCAGGGACCGAGCGGACCGAAGGTGTCGTGGCTCTTGCCCTTGGTCCACTGGCCCATGCGCTTGGTCTGGAAGTCGCGTTCGGACACGTCGTTCATGATCGCAAAGCCTGCGACGTGGTTCATCGCGTCGGCTTCGGACACGTATTTCGCCTTGGCTCCGATGACGATCGCAAGCTCGACCTCCCAGTCGAGAGCCTGCGAGCCGCGCGGCATTTCGACGTCGTCGTTGGGACCGCACAGCGCGGACAGCGCCTTGGCGAAGAGGATCGGTTCGCTCGGCGGCTCTGCGCCGGTCTCGGCGGCGTGGTCCGAATAGTTCAGGCCAATGCACAGGATCTTCTGGATTTGCCCGACGCAGGGGCCCATGCGCGGCGTGCCGTCGACCGCGGGGAGGCTGGAAGGATCGAGAGCCTTCAGCTTGGCAAGCCCGGCGTCGGAGAGGACGTCTCCCGCGATGTCGCCGACATGGGCGCCAAGATCGCGCAGGGTGCCGTTGGCGTCGATAAGTCCCGGCTTTTCTTTGCCCGAGGGGCCATAGCGAACGAGTTTCATGGTGCGTTGTCCGTCCTTCTAACGTGATGGGCAGGAAAAGCGTCGGCGCCTCAGTAGACGGCGCGGCCGCCGGAAATGTCGAACACCGCGCCGGTCGAAAACGAGCAGTCCTCGGAGGCGAGCCAGGCGATCATTGCGGCGACCTCGGCGGGCTCGACAAAGCGATTGAGCGGGATTTTCGACAGCATGTAGTCGATGTGCTCCTGGCTCATCTGGTCGAAGATCGCAGTGCGCGCGGCGGCCGGGGTGATGCAATTGACCAGGATGCCGGTGCCGGCAAGCTCCTTGCCAAGCGATTTGGTCAGGCCGATGAGGCCGGCCTTCGAGGCCGAATAATGCGAGGCGTTGGGATTGCCTTCCTTGCCGGCGATCGAGGCGATGTTGACGATCCGGCCATAGCCCTTTTCCAGCATCAGCGGCACGACCGCACGGCTGGTCAGGAATGGCGCGACGAGATTGACCTCGATGGTCCTGCGCCAGACGTCGGGCTCCAACTCCCAGGTCTTGCCGTTGCCGCCGGTAATGCCGGCATTGTTGACGAGGATGTCGATCGCTCCGGCCTTGGCGAAGGCGTCCTTCGCGGCCGCTGCCACCGCGTTGGCGTCGGTCAGTTCGACCGTCTGGCCGCTGGCCTTCGCACCGAGCTGAGTCACCGCTTCCTCGATCGCCGCGCCATCGACATCCCACAGTACCGCCGAACCGCCGCTGGCGAGAATTCGCTCGGCGGTGGCCAGGCCGATGCCGCGCGCGCCGCCGGTGATGATCGCCGTGCGTCCCTGAAGATCGATGCGGTTCATGAGAATCCCCCAAATGGCGGCTCGCGCCGGTCCAACCTTGCGGCCTCATGACATATCGCGGAGAAGGGTGCAATGTATACGTTAGGAGGTGCGGCTCCAGTTTGTGACCTGAAGTTGGAACAGCCCCTAATCGCGCCGATCGCTCATTTTCTATATGCTTCGCGGAAAGCATGGGAGCACGAGATGTCGAAAGCGAGTCCCGCGTTGGAAGCGTTCATTGACGAAACGATCCGAAGGGGTCGTGAGAAAGGCTACGTCCCAACAATTTTTATAGGTATGCGCCAACAACTTGGAACCCGACCTGCCATAGCCAAACTTGTCCAGAGTGGTGATCTTCAGAGCGGCTTCAAGCGCCTGCACAAACTCAATCTGCTGGATTGGACAATCGAAGCCGCGGTAGAGAAGTTCCCTAACGAATTCACCGCTGACGATCTTGGATGCGCATCATTTCGGCTTCGTGAAGCGAGAAAGGGGGATGGCAATGCCGACCGGACCTAGAGACGAGAAGCGCCCCGCCGCCGTCATCGGCAATGTCGTTCGCGCCATGCGGATCGACTCCAACGAAGGCGCATGATGAAGACCTGACGGCCCCCCGGAGCTGAGGCATGGTCAGATCGCCAGGTACTGGAGACGCAATTCCTTGTTGTCGATGATCTCCTGGGCGGTGCCATCGAAAACCACTTCGCCCATTTCCAGGATGATCGCCCGGTCCGCCAGATGCAGCGCGGCGATGGCGTTTTGTTCGACCAGGATCGTGGTGATGCCCAGCTGTTTGATCTCTTCCAGAATCCGCTCGATCTCATGCACGATCACCGGCGCCAGGCCTTCATAGGGCTCGTCGAGCAGCAGCAGTTTCACCTCGCGGGCGAGGGCCCTCGCCACCGCGAGCATCTGCTGCTCGCCGCCTGACATCGTCGTGCCTTCCTGGGTGCGGCGCTCCGCCAGCCGCGGGAAGTGATCGTAGATGCGCTCCAGCGTCCAGCCGATTGGCTTTTCGATCTGGGCGAGCTTGAGGTTTTCCTCGACGGTCAGGCCCGGGATGATCCGCCGGTCCTCGGGAACGAGCTGGATACCGGCCTGGGCCGCCTGATAGCTCTGCATTTCGTGCAGCGGCTGGCCTTCCAGCCAGATCTCGCCGCGCTTGAGTTCGGGTTGCCCGGCGCGGGCGATGGTGCGCAGCGTCGAGGTCTTGCCGGCGCCGTTGCGGCCAAGCAGCGCCAGGATCTCGCCCTCGCGCACCTCGAAGGATACGCCCTGGACAATGTAGCTTTCGCCGTAATAGGCGTGCAGGTCCCGCGCGGCGAAGAACGGCGTCGCACCGGTCCCGGCCGCAGGGCGAGGGGAGGCCGGGCGTTCCGTCGTGGCGATGGTCTCGCTCATAGATGCGCTCCCCCGAGATAGGCTTCCTGCACGCGCGGATCGGTCTTGATGTCTTGCGGCGTGCCCTCGGCGATGACGGTCCCCTGCGCCATGACGCTCACGGTGTCGGCGAGCGAGAAGACCACATGCATGTCGTGTTCGATGATCACCTTGGTGATCTTGCGCTTGGCGATCTTCTTCAACAGCTCGACGGTGTTGTTGGTGTCGGCGCGCGACATCCCGGCGGTCGGCTCGTCGAGCAGCAGCAGCTTGGGTTTCTGGACCAGGCACATGGCCAGCTCCAGGCGCCGCTTGTCGCCGCGCGACATCGAATTGACGATCTGGTCGCGCTGGTCCGCTAGGTGCAGGTCTTCCAGGATTTCCTCGGCTTCCGCCTCAACCTGTCGGCGGTCCGCCGCGCGCTTCCACAGATTGATGCGGAAGGCCCCGTCCGCCGACGCGAAGGCGGGGATCATGACGTTTTCCATCACCGTCATCTCGCCGAAGACTTCCGGCGTCTGGAACACCCGTGCGATGCCGGCCTGATTGATCTGGTGCGGATGGCGGCCGAGCAGCCCATGGCCGTTGAACTCGACCGAGCCTTCATCCGGAACGATGCGCCCCACCAGACAATTGAGCAGCGTCGACTTGCCGGCGCCGTTGGGGCCGATGATGGCGTGAATCGTCCCTTCCTTGACGTTCAGATTGACGTTGTCGAGGGCCTTGAGCCCGCCGAAGCGCTTGTTGACGCCGCTGATCGCGAGAATATCCATGCCGGTTCCTCTATTCCGCGGCCGAATGGGCCGAGTGCGGCATGTCGGGCATTTGTTTATTGCCCGCCGTCTTCGGCCTGCGGACGATGCCGCCGATCCGGCGCAGTCCTTCCATGATGCCGCCCGGCAGCGCGATCACCAGGATCATGAACAGAAGGCCGAGCGTCAACAGCCAGCCTTCGCCGACGAAGGGGCTGGTGATCGCCACCATCGTCTCCTGCGCCCAGTCGGGCAGGAAGTCGAAGGTGCGATAGAGGAAGCTGTCGTTGAACGAGGAGAAGATCTGCTCGAGATATTTCATCACCGCCGCGCCGATGACCGGCCCGAGCAGCGTGCCGACGCCACCGAGGATGGTCATCAGAACGACTTCGCCCGATGCGGTCCACTGCATGCGGTCGGCGCCCGCCAGCGGGTCGGTGACGGCCAGAAGACCGCCCGCAAGGCCGGCATACATGCCCGAAATGACAAAGGCGGTGAGTAGATAGGGCCGGGTGTTGAAGCCGGTGAAGGCCATCCGGTTCTGGTTGGATTTGATGGCGAGCAACATCATGCCGAAGGTCGAATTCTTGATCCGCATCGCCAGGAAGAAGGCAAGGATCAAAAGGATCGCGCAGAAATAGAAGCCGGCCCATCCCTGCAGTTCGATTCCGAAGAAGTTTGGCGATGGCAGCGACGCGGAGGCGGTGCCGAAGGCGCGGTCGATGATCCGCGGATCGCTGCGGGAGATCTGCAGGCCCGTCTCGCCATTGGTGATCGGCGTCAGCACCGAATAGGCGAGGTTGTAGGACATCTGCGCGAAGGCCAGCGTCAGGATCGAGAAGTAGATGCCCGACCTGCGCAGGCTGACGAAGCCGATGGCCAGCGCGAACACGCCGGCGACGAGGATCGCGAAGACCAGCCCGAAGACGGCGTTCATCGACAAGAGCTTGAACATCCAGACCGCAGCATAGGAGCCCGCTCCCAGGAAGGCGGCATGGCCGAAGGACAGATAGCCGGAGAAGCCGAACAGGATGTTGAAGCCGAGCGCGAAGATCCCGAAGATCGCGAACTTCTGCAGGATGTCTGGATAACCGGCGCCGATCGGCGCCAGCCAGATCGGCATGGTCAGTATCGCCGCCGCGAAAAGCGCGACATAGACATAATCCCCCATCGGCCCCTCGAAGAAGCCGCGCTGGCGCTTGGCTGCCGGCGGAGTCGAACGATGCGGACCGGTCTCGGCGGTCGATACGGAGGGTGAAACAGCGCTGTTCATCGGATCAGACCTCCATGACGCCCTTGCGGCCCATCAAGCCGCGTGGACGGACGAGCAGGACGACGACGGCGACGAGATAAATGATGATCTGGTCGATGCCCGGAACGATGTCCTTGACCTCGGTCAGCGAGGCGAAGGACTGCAGGATTCCCAGCAAGAAGCCGGCAACCACCGCGCCGGGAAGCGATCCCATGCCCCCGACGACGACGACGACGAATGACAAGACCAGGAAATCCATCCCCAGATGGTAGTTCGGCGCGAGGATCGGCGTGTACATGACGCCGGCAAGGCCCGCGACGACCGCGGCCAGCCCGAAGACGATCGAGAACTTGCGGCCGATATTGATCCCGAGCAGGCCGACGGTCTCGCGATCCGCCATCCCGGCCCTGACGACCATGCCGAAGGTGGTCAGTTGCAAGAAGGCGAAGACGGCGGCGATGACGACGAGCGAGAACAGGAAATAGACGATCCGCCACATCGGATAGCTGATGCCCGTGACCCCGAACCATTGGCCAATGTCGGCGCTGCCGGCCAGCGCCGGGGGCGCTGTGAGCGGGATCGGGTTGGCGCCGAAATAGTGCTTGACGATCTCCTGCAACACGATCGCCAGGCCGAAGGTCACCAGAATCTGCTCGGCATGGCTGCGCTTGTAGAAGAAGCGGATGAGCCCGCGCTCCATGGCGAGGCCGATCAAGAGCATGACCGGGATCGCCACCAGGACCGACAGGGGGACAGCCCAGTCGACGATCGCGCGGCCGGTGTCTCCCCACCAGATCTCCAGATAGGGAATTTCCTTGTAGGCCTCGAAAAACGTGACGCTCTCGTCGCGGATCCGCTCGGAGATCGTCAGCAATTTGGTGAAGGCCACGGCACAGAAGGCGCCGAGCATGAACAGCGCGCCATGGGCGAAATTGACCACACCCAGGGTGCCGAAGATCAATGTCAGGCCGAGGGCGATCAGCGCGTAGGCGCCGCCCTTGTCGAGCCCGTTCAAGACCTGAAGAATAATGGCGTCCATAGGTCCCTCTGATCGATCCTATCGATCCTCGCGAAAGCTTGATGGGCCGCCGGCCCTTCGGTCGGCGGCCCTCATCATGTCAGCCCTGGATCAGGCCGCGCAACCTTTGACTTCCGAGGGGCCGAGTTCACCACCGAAGATCTCCGGATCGTAGGTGACCTCGTCGCGCGGCACGACCTTGACGATCTCCATGAGATCGAACTGGTTGGTCGGCTCCTGCTTGCCGCGCACCACCAGAACGTCCTTGAAGCACTGGTGATCGGCGCCGCGATACAGTGTCGGCCCGTTGCCGAGCCCGTCGAACTCGAAGTCCTCAAGTGCCTTGATCAATTCCGGCGGATAGAAGGTGCCGGCAGTCTCGGCGGCGTTGGCATAGAGCAGCGTCTGCGCGTAGCAGGTCTGTGCAGCCTGCGACGGTGGACGGCCGTAGGCCTCGCCGAACGACTTGGAGAAGGCCTTGGAGGCCTCGTTGTCGAGTTTCCAATCCCAGTTGGCGGTGCCGAGAATACCCTTCACGGCTTCACCGGCGCCCTGCGCCATCAACTCGGAGAACAGCGGTACGACGATCTCGAACTGTTTGCCGTTGACCTGCTTGCTCTTCATGTCGAACTGAGTGACGGCCTGACGCAGCGAATTGACCATGTCGCCGCCGTAGTGGTTGAGGATCAGGACATCGGCGCCGGAATTGAGCACCGGCGTGAGATACTGCGAGAAATCGCCGGCGCCGAGCGGCGTGCGAACGGCCTGCGCCGTTTTCCAGCCGAGCGCCTCGGTGGCGTTCTTGATCGATTCTTCCTGGGTCCAGCCCCAAGTGTAGTCGGCCGTCAGGTGGTAGGCGACACGATCCTTGCCATATTCCTCGGCGAGCACCGGTCCGAGCGCCTGTCCCGACATGTAGGCGTTGAAGAAATGGCGGAAGCCGTAGCGCCGCTTGTCCTTGCCGGTGGTGTCATTGGAGTGGGTCAGACCCGCCATGAAGATGACACCCATCTCCTGGCAGAGCGACTGCACCGCGATCGCGACGCCCGAGGACGAGCCGCCGGTGATCATGATCGCGCCGTCGGCTTCGATCATCCGCTTGGCCGAGGCCCGCGCCGCGTCGGACTTGGTCTGGGTGTCGCCGGTGACGAAGGCGACCTTCTTGCCGAGAATGCCGTTGCCCTTGAGGTTTGACGGCTTGAGCAGCGGGATCAGGCCACCGTCGCCTTCACCATTGAGGTGCTTGACGGCCAACTCGTAGGCCCGCAACTCGTCGGCGCCCTCGTCGGCATAGGGGCCGGACTGGGGGACGTTGAAACCGAGGGTGACCGTGTCGCCGTTCGGATTGTTGCAAAAAGCCTGGTCCTGCGCCCATGCGCCACGTGTGAACACGTGCGGCATGGCGAGGCCGGCGCCAACGCCGACGCCCGTCGTGAGTAACTGCCGACGGGTCCATCCGTCCTTGAAAAATGCCATTGGTGACCTCCCGAATTATTGGATTCCGGCCGAGCGCCGGACGTCGACCGTGTGGCCGCTGAACGCCGACAATCAGCTTGAACGCCTGCTATCGTTTCCGAAGTGGGAGCGTTCGCCAATAGTACTTTCGGATGACCGCCGAAGTCTGCGGTAATACTGCATTGCAGCATGTATGGTGGAGAATTCACGCGTGGATATTGCGCTGCACCCGCAGATGGCTGCCGCTTTGGTGCGAAAATATGTGCGCAGAACCTGTCCGCGATAGAGGCAAAAAGCCATTGCCAAAACTTCCAATCTGGCCAAATGCGTACAAACCGGATTGCGTCGACGGCCGCACCGGGCGATAGACGGGCAGGGACGCTGATAGTAAGGGCATGAAATGGCAGTCGAAACATCACCGACCGTGGCGCTTCTCCGCGCGGACTTCGAGAAAGTCCTCGCTGGATGGCTAAAGGCCCAGGCGCGGGAAGGCGTCAAGCGAACGGATCTCGTTTCCGCCAAGGGAAACCGAGCAGCAGAGCCGGGAGCTTCTGAGTGTCCTTACGGGGGCGATGGAAAACGCCGCCGTCGACGAGGGTTTCGATCTCGGCAAGCCAGCGTGGGATCAATTCCGCGAGACTCTGGAGGCGATCACGGAGAGCCGCACCCAGCGCGGGGTTTCCCCGAAGGAAATGGGCTGGTTCATCGCTTCGATCAAGCAGCCCTTGTTCGATCAGTTGCGGTCGATCCTCGCCGACAGCCCGCAAGCCTTCTCAAACGAGATCTGGAACACCACGCGGGTCGTCGATCAGATCGTGCTTCAGGCCGTCGAGTACCTCGTTCAGAAGCGCGAGGCGGTGATCGAACGCCAGCAGGCCGAGATGACCGAGGTCTCCGCGCCGGTGGTCAAGATCTGGGATCGGATCGTCACGGTTCCGCTGATCGGGACCCTCGACTCGTTCCGTGCCCAGGCGGTGATGGAGAATCTGCTCGACTCGATCGTGCAGTGGGAAGCCGAAGTTGCGATTATCGACATCACGGGCGTTTCGACGGTGGATACGCTGGTTGCCCAGCACCTCTTGAAGACGGCGGCGGCGGTACGATTGATGGGGGCCGAATGCGTCATCTGCGGTATCAGCCCGAAAATCGCCCAGACGATCGTCAATCTCGGCGTGGAACTGCCCAATATCGTCACGCGCGTCGATCTGCAGAGCGGCCTCGCCCATGCTTTCGAGCGCATCGGCGTCTCCGTGAAGGAGAGTTAAGGGGTGGAACCTTCCTTCGGCACCACCCCCATTGTCACGATCACCGGATGCGTGGTTGTCGCGATCCGAGATGATCTGGACGACCAAGGGGTCGTGACTCTCCAGGATCAACTCGTCGAGGAAGTGGCGCGGCACAAGGCCCGTGGTGTCGTCATCGACATCTCCAGTCTTGAGATCGTCGATACCTTCGCCGGCCGGATGCTGGGCGCCATGGCCCAGATGGCGCGCATGATGAATGCGCGCACGATCGTCGTCGGCATGCGTCCGGCCGTGGCGATGACTCTCGTCGAACTCGGCATGACGCTGGAGGGCGTCGAGACGGCACTGAACGCGGACAGGGCAATCGATCTGATCCTTCACCAATAGAGCATTGAGCGATCCGTGAGCGAGGAAGTTGTGACCGTCAGGCTCGCCCGAGCCACCGATGTGGCTTTCGCGCGCCAAGCCGCAATGAAAGCGATGGCGTCTCTGGGCGCCAGCGTGATCAAACGAACGAAGTTCGTCACGGCCGTCTCGGAGATAGCCCGCAACGCGATCGTCTACGGTGGCGGAGGTGTGATTTCATTTGCGATTATCGGGAACGGGTCGTTCCGCAAGGTCGTTGCTACATGCTCGGACCGAGGCCCCGGCATCGACGACATCAAGCAGGCTCTCACGGACGGCTTTACGACCGGAGGCGGGTTGGGGCTCGGTTTGAGCGGCGCCCGCCGTCTGGTCGACCGGCTCGAGGTTGAATCGTCCCGCGAGAGCGGGACAACCGTCATATTGGAGTCCGCTGCCCGATGATCTCGCTACAAGTCACGGAAATCAGCCAAGTCGGTGCGGCGCGCAGAAAAGCTCTCCACGAAGCCGAGACGATCGGCTTGTCCGCCGACGACCGCGACCGGCTGGCATTGGTCGTCACCGAAGCGGCAACGAATCTGGTCCGGCACGCCCGCGGGGGCGAGATCATTCTGATTCCGCGTGCGGAGGGTGAGGCGGCGCGATTCGACGTCATCGTTCTCGACGACGGACCGGGCTTGTCGGATATCCAGGCTGCAATGACCGACGGTTATACGACGGCGCAGGGGGGCGAACGAGGATTGGGCGGCGGGCTCGGCGCGATCGCGCGCATGTCGGACGCCTTTGACATCTACAGCGACCCGAAGGGCACGACGCTTGCGATCACCATTGGCAAGCTGAAGCAGGACTTGGGGAAAGCCTTGGAGGCCGTCGGCCTGATCGTCCCGAAGCCGGATTTCTCCGAGGGCGGGGACGCCTTCGATCTGCGCCTGGAGGCGCGCCATACGATGATCATGCTGATGGATGTTCTGGGTCACGGACCCGCGGCGGCGGTCGAGGCTAAAAAAGGTGTCGAGGCCTTCGAGCGGTCGACGGGAGCCTCGCTGGAGGCGACGGCGGCAGAAATTTCGGCGGCCCTGAGCGGCGGGCGCGGTGCCGCCGCTTTACTCGTCGAGCTGCCGCATACCGCCGGCAAACTACGGGCGATGTCACTCGGAAATGTTCGGGGGGAAATATTGTCCCCTGACGGCGCTCGCCACGGCATTCCATCGACGCCGGGCATCGTGGGCGCGAGCGCCAAACAGCCTCGGGTGACGGAGCACAACTGGCCGGCGGAAGGAATGCTGGTGCTTTCGACCGATGGTCTGCGGGGCAGCGAGCGTGTACCGGAACCGTCGTCGCTGTTTTTTCGCGAGCCGATGACAATTGCCGCGACGCTTTACAAGCGGAGGCGGCGGGGAACCGATGACTGCGGCGTGGTTGTCGCGCGAGCAAGGCAGTGAAGGCGGTCGTCACGTCGATTCGTGTCGAGCGGGACGCGGACGTCACGCATACACGCCGCACCGCGCGCCTTGCCGCGCAGGTCGCCGGCGCTGCTACGCGTGATCAGATTCGCTTTGCGACGGCGGTGTCGGAGATTGCCCGCAACGCGCTCCAGTATGCGGGCGGGGGAGTTGCCGAATTCGCCTTCGACCGCCCTGAAGACAGGACCCGGCTGATGGCCAGGGTGCAGGACAAGGGGCCTGGGATCGCTGCCGTCGAAACGATGCTACGGGCTCGGCATCAGGCACACACCGGGCTCGGTCTGGGCCTAAGTGGCTCGCAGAAGCTGGTCGATTATTTCGACCTGAAGACCGGCGCGGGCGGCACACTGGTGACGCTTGGGCTTCACCTGAATGGGAATCGCGACACCGACGATCTCGCAAAGGCGACTGCCGGCGCCCTCATCGACGCCGCGCAAGGCTCCCCGATCGAAGAACTCGCCGAGCAGAATCGCGCATTGCGCGATTCCCTGGCCGAACAGCAATTCCTCCTGCGCGAAATCCATCATAGGACCAAAAACAATCTGGCGATCATCCAGTCGTTGGCGCTGATGCAGGCGCGGCAGGCCAAATCGGAGGAGACGCAGGAAGCGCTCGGGATTTTGACGAACCGCATACAGGCCTTTGCCAACGCACATAATTTCCTGCATCAGGCTGAAGACGTGACCCAGGTCGATATGCGGCAGCATTTGGAGAGCCTCACCGACAGGCTCGCCTCCGCTTTCGGCTCCAGTGGCTTAACGATTGACTGCCATGCCGAGGCGATTTCTATCGGGTTCGAAGCGGCGACGGAGATCGCGCTGGTGGTCAACGAACTGGTGACCAACGCCGCGAAATACGGCGGCGAGAACGGCCATGTGGACATTCAAGCATATCAGCAGGGACCCAATTTCTGTCTTCGCGTCGGTGACGATGGGCCGGGACTGGATAATCCGGAGACGGTGCTTCGAAATTCCAAGTCGCTCGGTTGGCGGATCGTGGAAGGCTGCGCCCGCAAACTGAACGGCAGCCTCGAGGTCGAGGGGACGAAGGGGCTGTCGGTCCTGCTGACCATTCCCAACGACCGGTAAAGAACAGGCTCGGCCGCCGCCGCTTTTCCGCGAAATGCGCTTCTTGCTGGTGTCAAAGTCCCATTTGGATCTGCATCTTCACCTCGCCTTTCGGTGCGCTCGCGGCCAGTTCGAAGGCCTCGACGCTTTGCGCGAAGGGAAAGGTCCGGGTAATCAGCGGCGCGACGTCGATCGTTCCCGAAGCCAGCATCGCGACGCAGCGGTCGAAGACATGGGCATAGCGGAACACATGCTCGACCCGCGCTTCGCGCAGCATCGCCGCCGCGACATCGTAGGCGGCGGGTTTCAGCGGAATGCCGACGAAGACCACCGTACCGCCCGGACAGAGCGGCTCGAAAATGCCGGCGATCGCCCGCTCCGCGCCGGAGCATTCGTAGATGACGTCCGCACCCCAGCCGCCGGTCTGGGCCATCACCGCCTCGACGAGGTTGTCCCGCGCCACATTGACGGTTGAGACCGGTCCGAGCGTGCGGGCAAGGTCCAGCTTGCTATCGTCGATATCGCTGACGATCACATGGGCGCAGCCGGTGGCGAGAGCGGCGAGCACGGTGACCAGGCCGATCGGTCCGGCGCCGATGACGATGGCGACATTGCCGGGCGCCGCGCGCGCCTTGGTCACGGCGTGGACGCCGACGGCCAGCGGCTCGACCATGGCGCCGGCGGCGAAGGAGACATTGTCTGGCAGCTTGAAGGTGAACGCCTCCGGATGAACGACGCTGGATCTCAGAACGCCATGCACCGGCGGCGTCGCCCAGAAGCGCACGGCCGGATCGAGATTGTAGAGCCCGAGGCGCGTTGCGCGGCTGTCCAGGTCGGGGATGCCGGGTTCCATGCAGACGCGGTCGCCGATTTGGAGCGTTTCGACCCGATCGCCGACTTCGGTAACGATGCCCGATGCCTCGTGGCCGAGGATCATGGGGGCCTTGACCACAAAGGGGCCGATCGCGCCATGCGTGTAATAGTGGACGTCCGAGCCGCAGATGCCGACGGTGTGGATAGCGACCCGCACGTCGCGGCGACCGAGTGGTTCGTCGACCGGCATCTCGCGAAGCGAGAGTTCGCCCTTTTTCTCCAGCACCAGGGCCCGCCGCTCGCCTTGGTCGGAAGCTTGGGGTTTGATCGCTGCCTGGCTCATCTCATCCTCCGGACTTTCAAGGCTCTTCGATCGCCAGACTAGCCCTTTGATCATCATTCGGCGATGCTGCGCGGGTCTGGGGCCGGAAATAATGTTGCCGGTTATCCCCGATGTCGCCAAATTGGCTCCGGCGGGATTTTAAGGAGCAGACATGTTCGACAAGGGGATGAATTTCGCGCTTGGCGAGGAGATCAACGCGCTGCGCGAGATGGTGCACCGCTTCGCGCAGGAGACGATCGCGCCGCGCGCTGCCGAGATCGACCGCACCAACGAATTCCCGAACGAGCTCTGGAAGGAACTGGGCGCGCTCGGCCTGCTCGGGGTGACGGTCGAAGAAGAGTATGGCGGCTCGGCCATGGGCTATCTGGCGCATTGCGTCGCAATCGAGGAGATCTCGCGTGCCTCGGCTTCGGTGGGCCTGTCCTACGGCGCCCATTCCAACCTTTGCGTCAATCAGATCCGTCGCAACGGCACCGAGGACCAGAAGCGGAAATACCTGCCGAAGCTCGTCTCCGGCGAGCATGTCGGCTCGCTGGCGATGTCGGAGAGCGGCGCCGGGTCGGACGTCGTCGGCATGCGGCTCAAGGCCGACAAGCGCAACGACCGCTTCGTCCTCAACGGCACCAAGATGTGGATCACCAACGGCCCGGACGCCTCGACACTGATCGTCTACGCCAAGACCGACCCGGACGCCGGGCCGCGCGGCATCACCGCCTTCCTGATCGAGAAGCAGATGGCGGGATTCTCGACCGCGCAGAAGCTCGACAAGCTCGGCATGCGCGGCTCGAACACCTGCGAGTTGGTCTTCGAGGATTGCGAGGTGCCTTATGAGAATATTCTCGGTGAGGAGGGCGGCGGCGCCAGGGTGCTGATGAGCGGCCTCGATTACGAGCGGGTGGTGCTGTCGGCCGGCCCGCTCGGCATCATGGCCGCCTGCCTGGATGTGGTCGTTCCCTATGTCCATGAGCGCAAGCAGTTCGGCCAGCCGATCGGCGAGTTCCAGCTGATGCAGGGCAAGCTCGCCGACATGTATGTGACGATGAACGCCTGCCGGGCCTATGTCTACGCGGTGGCGGCGGCCTGCGACCGCGGCGAGACCAGCCGCAAGGATGCCGCCGGCTGCATCCTCTACGCCGCCGAGAAGGCGACGCAGATGGCGCTGGAAGCGATCCAGGCGCTCGGCGGTAATGGCTATATCAATGACTACCCGACCGGACGGCTGTTGCGCGATGCCAAGCTCTACGAGATCGGCGCCGGCACCAGCGAGATCCGGCGGATGCTGATCGGCCGCGAGCTGTTCCACGAGACGGGTTGACCTTGCGGGCGGATGCCCGATTTTCCGCGTTCCGCGCAGTTGCGCGAAAACTGTGACCGAAAGGAACTCCCATGCCCCTCAATGACCGCCAGGAAGCGCTCTGCAAGGGGCATGATTTCGACTTCAGCGATTTGAAGGCGGTGATTATCAATTGCACGCTGAAGCGCAGTCCCGAGCGCTCGCATACGGACGATCTGCTGTCGGTTCCGCATCAGATCATGGAGCGAAACGGCGTCGCGGTCAGCCAGTTCCGCCCCGTCGACCATCCCATCGCCTACGGGGTCATGCCCGACATGACCGAACACGGCGCTGCGACGGATGCCTGGCCGGAACTCTGGGAGACGGTGAAAGAAGCAGAGATCCTCGTTCTCGGCACTCCGATCTGGCTTGGCGAGGAAAGCTCGGCCTGCCGGCTGGTGATCGAGCGGCTCTACGGCATGAGCGGGCTGAAGAACGACAAGGGTCAGAGCTTCTTCTACGGCAAGACCGGAGGTTGCGTCGTCACCGGCAACGAGGACGGCATCAAGCATGTCGCGATGACCTGCCTCTACGCCCTCGGCCATCTCGGCTACACGATTCCGCCGCAGGCCGATTGCGGCTGGATCGGCGAGGCCGGGCCGGGGCCGAGCTACGGCGACGAGACGGACAACGGGCCGCTGGGATACGACAATGATTTCACCCAGCGCAACGCCACCATCATGACCTGGAACCTGATGCACATGGCGCGGATGCTGAAGGATGCCGGCGGCCTGCCACGGCACGGCAACGACCGCGACGCCTGGGAGGCCGGCTGTCGGTTCGATCATCCCAATCCGGACTACCGGTAGCAGGGCAGGGACTTCTATGGCTATGGTCCGGGACGACCGCGTCGCCCGCAGCCAATCTTGAGCACCTCATGTCCGTCCTGACCTCCGCCATCTCGCCCCGCTCCGAGAGCTTTTCCGAAAATCGAGCGGCGATGGTCCGGCAGATGGAAGCGGTCGAGGCGGCCGCCGAAGCCGCGATGGCCGGGGGCGGCGAGAAGGCTCGCGAACGGCATCTGTCGCGCGGCAAACTCTTACCCCGCCACCGCGTCGAGGGGCTGCTCGATCCGGGTTCGCCGTTTCTCGAAATCGGCCTGTTCGCGGCGAACGGGATGTATGACGACGCGGTGCCGGCGGCCGGTCTGATCGCCGGCATCGGCCGGGTGTCGGGCCGCGAGGTGATGGTGCTGGCCAACGACGCGACGGTGAAGGGCGGCACCTATTTTCCGTTGACGGTGAAGAAGCATCTCCGCGCCCAGGAGATCGCCGCCGAGAACCATCTGCCTTGCGTCTATCTCGTCGATTCCGGCGGCGCCAATCTGCCGAACCAGGACGAGGTGTTTCCCGACCGGGACCATTTCGGCCGCATCTTCTACAATCAGGCGCAGATGTCGGCCAAGGGCATTGCCCAGATCGCCGTCGTCATGGGCTCCTGCACCGCCGGCGGGGCCTATGTGCCGGCGATGAGCGACGAGACCATCATCGTCGCCAAGCAGGGCACGATCTTCCTGGCCGGCCCTCCGCTGGTCAAGGCCGCGACGGGCGAGGTGGTCAGCGCCGAAGATCTGGGCGGCGGCGACGTCCATACGCGGCTGTCGGGCGTCGCCGATCATCTGGCCAAGGACGATCTGCATGCGCTGGCGCTAGCCCGCCACGCCGTCGCCCATCTCAACCGGGACAAGCGGCCGGCGGTGGAGTTCCAGACGCCGGAAGAGCCGGCCTACGACCCGGATGAAATCCTCGGGATCGTGCCCGCCGACGCCAAGACGCCCTATGACGTGCGCGAGGTGATCGCCCGCATCGTCGATGGGTCGAGGTTCCACGAGTTCAAGGCGCGCTACGGCCCGACGCTGGTCTGCGGCTTCGCCCATATCCGCGGTATGCCGGTCGGAATCATCGCCAACAATGGCGTGCTGTTTTCCGAAAGCGCCGTGAAGGGCGCGCATTTCGTCGAGCTCTGCTCGCAGCGCAAGATCCCGGTGGTGTTCCTGCAGAACATCACCGGCTTCATGGTCGGCCGGCAATATGAGGCGGGCGGCATCGCCAAGCACGGGGCGAAGCTCGTCACCGCCGTCGCGACGACGGCCGTGCCGAAGATCACCATGCTGATCGGCGGCTCCTACGGCGCCGGCAATTACGGCATGTGCGGGCGGGCGTATTCGCCGCGCTTCCTGTGGACCTGGCCGAACAGCCGTATCGCGGTGATGGGCGGCGAGCAGGCGGCCGGGGTGCTGGCGAGCGTCACGCGCGACGGCATCGAGCGGCGCGGCGGCGAGTGGTCTGCCGAGGAGGAAGCCGAATTCAAGCGCCCGACGATCGCGATGTTCGAGCGCCAGAGCCACCCGCTCTATGCCTCGGCGAGGCTGTGGGACGACGGCATCGTCAACCCGGCCAAAACCCGCGATATTCTGGCGCTGTCGCTCGCCGCCGCGCTGAACGCGCCGATCGAGGACACACGGTTCGGGTTGTTCCGCATGTGATGAAATCGGCCTCTGAGCAGGCCAAGGAGCTATCACGCGAGCCGCTCCTCACCCTGTGGCCAGCAGGACCACGCCGCCCAAGATGACCGCCGCCCAGAACAGACGATGCCGTAGCTGACCCTCCCGCAAGAGCAGGCTGCCCATCAGGACGGTGAGGACGACGCTGAGTTCACGGGTCGGTGCCACATAGATGATAGGCGTGAAGGTGAGGGCGTAGAGCACCAGAATGTAGGCGAGCGGGCTGAGAACGGCGATCGCAATGACGCTCCCCCGGTGGTGCGTCCAAAGCGCCGTCACCATCGCTCGGCGTCGCAGCGCGTAGGGCGTGAGCAACATCACCCGGCCGATACTGGAGGCATAGTCGAGCAGCAGCGGTGGAATCAGCAACGCTGTGACGGCATAGGCGTCCCAGACGGTGTAGCTGGCGATCAGCAAGCCGACGCTGACGCCGAACAGGATCGAGGCGGTGACGCTCTTGGAGCCACGCTTGAGCCCGCCCGACAGAAACAGGACGCCGGCGATGATGACGATCGCGCCGAGGGCGATCTGCCACGTCAGCGGTTCCCCCAGCATCGTGACGGCGAAGATCGTGGCCAGGAATGGTCCGGTGGCGCGAGCGGTCGGATAGACGATCGACAGATCGCCGTCGCGATAGCCGCGCTGCAGCAGCAGAATATAACCCAGATGCAGCCCGGTACTGCCGAGGATGAAGCCGATTTCCCATGGACCGAAATCGGGTGGGTTTGTGGCAACGACATAGACGGCGGGCGGCAGATAGAGGACGAGCGTAACCACCGTGAAGAGCCAGATCAGCTCGGGGCCGCCCCGGATTTTCTTGACCAGGAAGTTCCATGTCGCGTGGCAGAACGCCGCCGCAAGCACGAGAACAAAACCGGAAACTGTCATGAGGGCCCCTGAAGACGATGAGGATGAAACAGGCGCGCGCCAGCGCACCCAGCCATCCCCCCTAGTTTTTTCGTCTTTCAGGTGTCTGCCGTACACGGCTCGTAACGGCGCTCGGACCAGCTTGCGAAGGCAACGGAACCCTAGCCGCACATGGATGGGTGGAAATCACATTAGACCGGTCTCGACACGCGTGGAAGGATAAGGTTCCACCCGAATGGAGCGACCCTCGAATCCGATTGCCCAGTGTGCTACATTGTAGCCCAAAGGAGCGCATCATGGCCGAAAATGCCGTCGTTAGGGCCCGTATCAGCAAGGAAACCAAAGAAGAGGCCGCCGCGGTCCTCGCGACGATGGGGCTTTCGGTATCCGACGCATTTCGTATGCTGATGGTACGGGTGGCTAGGGAGAAAAGACTGCCCTTCGCGCCCTTCGTTCCGAATGCCGAGACAATCGCGGCTATTGAAGAGGCCCGCCGAGGCGACGGGGAGAAGTTCGACAGCATCGACGCCCTCATGGCCGATCTGAATGCGGACGATTAGACGTACGGCTCGCTTCCGACGAGACTACAAGCGGATGGCAAAGGGGCGGTACGGCGCAATATTGGATACCGAGTTGCGAACCGTGCTCGCGTTACTCATCGAGGACAACGATCTGCCGGAGACCTATCGCGACCATGCGCTGACGGGCGATTGGAACGGCTATCGCGATTGCCATCTGAGGCCGGATCTCCTGCTCATCTATGCTAAGCTGTATGATAAGGAACTGACCCTGGTGCGGCTGGGCTCGCACAGCGACCTCGGCTGGTAGGCATGGCACAGCATCGTCAACGACTGTTCACCACTCTGCTCATCGCCAATCGTGGCGAGATCGCCTGCCGGGTCATCCGCACGGCGAAGCGGCTGGGCATTCGGACCGTCGCGGTGTTTTCCGATGCCGACGCGCAAGCGCTGCATGTCGAAATGGCCGACGAGGCGGTGCATATCGGCCCGGCGCCGGTCGGCGAGAGCTATCTCAAGGGCGAGCGCATCATCGCCGCGGCGAAGCGGACCGGCGCGGAGGCGATTCACCCCGGCTACGGCTTCCTGTCCGAGAATCCGGATTTCGTCGCGGCGGTCGAAGCGGCGGGGCTGATCTTCGTCGGCCCATCGGCTTCGGCGATTCGGGCGATGGGCCTGAAGGACGCCGCCAAGAAGTTGATGCACGCGGCTGGTGTGCCGGTCGTTCCGGGCTATCACGGCGACGAACAGAATCCCGATTTCCTCGCCGGCGAGGCCGGTAAGATCGGCTATCCGGTGCTGATCAAGGCCCGGGCCGGCGGCGGCGGCAAGGGCATGCGCCGCGTCGACGATCCGGCCGCGTTCGCCGCTGCGCTGGAAGGCGCCCGGCGCGAGGGCGCGGCGTCCTTTGGCGATCCGCACTGCCTGATCGAGAAATATGTCGAAAAGCCCCGGCATATCGAGATCCAGGTGTTCGGCGACTGCCACGGCAACGCCGTGCATCTGTTCGAGCGTGACTGTTCTTTGCAGCGCCGCCATCAGAAGGTGATCGAGGAAGCGCCGGCGCCCGGCATGACGCCCGAAATGCGCGCCGCCATGGGCGAAGCGGCGGTCACCGCCGCCAAGGCGATCGGCTATGCGGGGGCGGGGACGATCGAGTTCATCGTCGACGCCTCCGATGGTCTCAGGCCCGACCGCTTCTGGTTCATGGAGATGAACACGCGGCTGCAGGTCGAGCACCCGGTGACCGAGGCGATCACCGGCCTCGATCTGGTCGAGCTGCAATTGCGCGTCGCGGCCGGCGAGGCGTTGCCGTTCACGCAGGAGGATCTGGCGATCCACGGCCATGCCTTCGAGGCGCGAATCTATGCCGAGGATGCGGCCCGCGGCTTCTTGCCGGCGACCGGCACGCTGACCCATCTCAGCTTCCCGAAGGGCGAGGGGGTTCGGATCGACACCGGCGTTCGCGCGGGCGACCGGATCACCCCGCACTACGACCCGATGATCGCCAAGCTGATCGTCCACGGCCCGGACCGCCCGTCGGCGCTCCGGCTCTTGCGCCGGGCTTTGGCCGGGACGCATATCGCCGGCTCGGTGACCAATGTCGCGTTTCTCGGACGGCTCGCGGCGCATGAGGGCTTTGCCGCCGGCGATGTCGACACCGGCCTGATCGGCCGCGACCAGGAGGCGCTGACGGCAAACGCGCCGGCCCCGCCGGAAATCGTGGCGACCGCTGCGCTGGCGCAACTCGGCCATCTGGAGGAACCTGTCCCGGTCAAGGCCGGCGACGATCCCTGGGCGCGTTTGCGCGGCTTTCGGATCTGGGGCACCGCGCGCCAGACGGCGCGGTTCGAGGCGGACGAGGGGGGGCGACGTGACGTGGCGGTCGCCGATCGCGGCGGCGGCCGTTTCGCCGTGGATGCCGGAGAAGAGCCGCTGAATCTTGCCGTCGTCGCGGTCGCTGGCGACGCTGTGCGCCTGTCGTTCGACGGCCGCATTTTCGGGGTGACGCTGGCGTGGGAGGTCGAAGCGGTCACGGTGTTCGCCAACGGTGCGGCGCATCGCTTCGCGCGCTGGAGCGCCAGCGCCCATGCCGAGGAAGGGGCTGGCGGCGACAGGATCGCGGCGCCGATGCCGGGCCTGGTCAAGCTGGTTCTCGCCAAAGCCGGCGACGCGGTGGAGAAGGGCGAGGCGCTGATCGTGCTCGAAGCCATGAAGATGGAACACACGCTGAAGAGCCCGCGCGACGGCATCGTCGCCGAGATTCTGGTTTCGCCCGGCGATCAGGTCGAGGACGGCGCGCTGCTGCTGGCGTTGCAGCCGGAGAGCGCCGCCGGGACGGCGGGGAGGGGCGAGTGACCGGGACGATCCGCATCGAGACCGACACGCGCGGCGTGGCGACGCTGACGCTGGCGCGGCCGGACAAGCACAATGCCATGAACGCGGCGATGATCGCCGACCTCACGCGGGCGGCCGAAGAGTTCGGCGCCGACCCCACCGTGCGTGTCGTCGTCCTCACAGGCGAAGGCCGGAGCTTTTCCGCCGGGGCGGACCTTGCCTGGATGAAGGCGCAGTTCGCGGCCAGCCGCGAGGAGCGCATCGCCGAGGCGACGGCGCTGGCGCGGATGCTCAAAGCCCTCAACGAGATGCCGAAGCCGCTGATCGGCCGCATCCAGGGTCAGGCCTTCGGCGGTGGGCTCGGGCTGATCGCGGTCTGCGACGTGGCCGTCGCGAGCGATGCGGCGCGCTTTGCCTTTACGGAGGCAAAACTCGGCCTGATCCCGGCGACGATCTCGCCTTACGTGCTGGCCCGGATGGGCGAGGGACGCGCCCGCCGCGTCTTCATGTCGGCGCGGCTGTTCGACGCCGATGAGGCGGTATCGCTCGGCCTTCTCGCCCAAGCGATACCGGCGGATGATCTCGACGCCGCGGTTGAGGCGGAGATCGCGCCCTATCTTGCCTGCTCGCCGGCGGCCGTCGCGGCGTCGAAGGCGCTCGCCCGCTCGCTCGGCCCGATCATCGACGAGGCGACCATTGCCGACACCGCCCGGCGCCTCGCCGATATTTGGGAGACGGCCGATGCCCGCGAGGGCGTTGGCGCCTTTTTCGACAAGCGCTTGGCCGCCTTTGTTGCGGCGGGGGACGAGGGCTGAAATTGCCCGGTGGCGGACGGAATGCTGCAGCGTTCCGCCTCAGTTTTCCTACGAAAGACAGTCTTTCAGCGACGCCGCGAGGTTGCCGATCAGTTCGAAATAGAGCTCCGGCCCATCCTTTAGCGCCGCGCCTTCTGGATCGAGCACGCCCGCCTTCGCCTCGGTGCCCTCGATGACCACATCGACGAGCGCCGGCTCGAATTGCGGCTCGGCGAAGACGCAGGTCGCGCCGACCGCCTTCACCTTGGCCTGAAGTTCGGTGATCCGCCTCGCGCCGGGGGGCGTCTCCGGGCTGACGGTGATCGATCCGGCGGCTGGCATGGCGAAGCGGCGCTCGAAATACTGATAGGCGTCGTGGAAGACGATGTAGGGCCGGCCCTTCACGCCGGCGAGGTCGGCCTCGATTGTGGCGATCAGTCCGTCCAGCCGTGCCTCGAGCTTGTCGGCGTTGGCCGCGTAGGTTTCTGCATGGGCCGGGTCGGTGGCGGCGAGGGTCGCCTCGATCGCGCCGACCATCGCCTTGGCGTTCACCGGGTCGAGCCAGACATGTGTGTCGAAGGTGCCGCCATCGTCTTCGTGCGCGGCCTCGCTGGCGGTTTCGTCCTCGTGCGCGTCGGCCTCGAACGCTCCGCCCTCGCGCAGCGGCAGCCTCTCGACGCCCGGCGCATCGACCAGCTCAACGCTTTTCGCCTTCGCTCCGAGCGTTGCGAGCGGCTTGACCAGAAACGCCTCCAGATAGGCGCCGGCCCAGAAGACGACATCGGCGGATTGGAGCGCCGCGGCCTCCGACGGCTTCATCCGATAGGTGTGCGGCGAGCCGGCCCCCTGAACGATCAGCATCGGTTCGCCGACACCCTCCATGACACCGGCGACGAGCGAATGGATCGGCTTGATCGAGGCGACCACGGCGGGCGTGGTGTCCGCGTCGGCTGCCTGGGCGGAAGAAGTCAGGACAGACAACGCGGCGGCGAGGAGCAACGAGCGGGTTGTCGGCATGCACAAATCCTTCGGCTCTGAATGACGCGGCGCCCATTGGCGCTAAATTGATATGTTATGTCATTACAATGATGTGCTATAGCGAGTGACATACGCTGCTGCAAGCGATGGTCCGGATAGCGAATGACCTCTTCCTCTTCTCTCGTAGACAATGTCCTCGTCGCAATGCGCGGCGTCGGTGTGCGGCGTTCCGGGCGCTGGCTCGTGCGCGGCGTCGACCTGACCTTGCGCCGGGGCGAGATCGTCACGCTGATCGGCCCCAATGGCTCCGGCAAATCGACAACCGCCAAGACCGCGATCGGAATATTGAAGCCCGACGAGGGAACAGTCCGCCGGGCGAACCGGCTGACGGTCGGCTACGTGCCACAGCAGCTGAGCATCGACTGGACGCTGCCGCTCAGCGTCGAGCGGCTGATGACGTTGACCGTGCGGGCTTCGCGCGCGGCGGTCACCGAGGCGCTGCACCGCGTCGGCATCGCCCATCTGGCCAAGGCCGAGGTGCATCGTCTGTCCGGCGGCGAATTTCAGCGGGCGCTGCTCGCCCGCGCGATGATCCGCAAGCCCGATCTTCTTGTCCTGGACGAGCCGGTCCAGGGCGTCGATTTCAGCGGCGAGATCGCGCTTTACGACCTGATCTCCGATATCCGTGATGCCGAAGGCTGCGCGGTGTTGTTGATCTCGCACGATCTGCATGTGGTGATGGCCAAGACCGATACGGTGATCTGTCTCAACGGCCATGTTTGCTGCGAGGGGACGCCGCAATCGGTTGCCAATTCGCCGGCGTATCAGCGCATGTTCGGCCCGCGCGCGGCGGAGACCCTGGCGATCTATTCGCACGATCACGATCACACCCATCTGCCGGATGGGCGGGTGCGTTTCGCCGACGGCACGATCGGCGACGAATGCAGTCCCCCGAAAGGCGGTGACGGGCACGATCATGATCACGGTCATGACCATGACCATGACCATGACCATGACGAACATCGTTCCGATCGTCCGAAGGACCGGGAGCCCGCCGATGTTCGATGACTTCTTCGTCCGCGCCATTCTGGCCGGCATCGGCATCGCGCTGGTCGCCGGCCCGCTCGGCTGCTTTGTTGTGTGGCGGCGCATGGCCTATTTCGGCGATACGATGGCCCATTCGGCGCTGCTCGGCGTGGCGCTGTCGACAGCCTTCGAGATCGACCTGATGCTCGGCGTCTTCGCAGTGGCCGCGGTGGTCGCCGTTGCCCTCGTCCTGCTCGAGCGGCGCGGCGCGCTGTCGACCGACGCGTTGCTCGGCATCCTTTCCCATTCGACCCTGGCGCTGGGACTGGTCATCATCGCCTTCATGACCTGGGTGCGGATCGACCTGATGGGTCTCCTGTTCGGCGACATCCTGGCGGTCTCCCGCATCGACCTTGTCGCGATCTTCGGCGGCGGCATCCTCGTCCTCGCCGGTTTGGCCGTGCTTTGGCGTCCGCTGCTCGCCGCGACCGTCAGCACCGAACTCGCAGAAGCCGAGGGGCTTCGGCCGGAACGCTCACGATTTCTTTTCATGCTGCTGATGGCGGTGGTCATCGCCATCGCCATGAAGATCGTCGGCATTCTCCTGATCACCGCGCTGTTGATCATCCCGGCGGCGACTGCGCGGCGCTTCGCTTCGACGCCGGAGATGATGGCGCTCCTCGCCGCGTTCATTGGCTCTGTCGCCTCGACCGGCGGCCTCTTCGCCTCGCTGAATTTCGACACGCCGTCCGGCCCGTCGATCGTCGTCGCCGCGCTTGCGCTGTTCCTTGTCAGCCTGCTGCCGATGCCGGCATTTGCCGACCGCCGGGCCGAACCTGCTGAAAAGGCACCGCGATGATCGCCGCGCCGAAACTGACGCGCAACCAGAGCCTCGTCTTCGACGCGCTGAAGGCGGCGGACGAGCCGCTGAGCGCCTATACGATCCTCGACCGGCTCCGTGACGACGGATTTCGCGCGCCGCTGCAGGTTTATCGCGCTCTCGATACGCTTCTCGATCGTGGTCTCGTCCATCGGCTCGATAGCCTCAAGGCGTTCGTGCCCTGCGCCCATCCCCACGATCATCACGAGAGCGCGACGATCGCCTTCGGCATCTGCGGACGCTGCGCGCGGGTCTGGGAGTTTTCCGACGCGGTGGTCGAGGAGCGACTGCGCGGCTGGGCTAAATCCGAGGGATTCTGCCCGCAGCGCACCGCGATCGAAATCAGCGGCCTGTGCGCCGACTGCGTCCGCGCCGGCGCTGCGTGACATCACCATCCGTCTCGGCTTACGCTGCCTTCGCCGCTTCGCGGCAACTGCCACCGCGCATCGCCTTGACAGGGTAAGGCATTCTCCCGCAAATCCGCTTCATCATGCGGCCTTACGGACAAGGGAGGAGCCCTTTTCGACGGTTGCCGCCATGTCGGGAGGAATCATGACCATCAGAACGCTCACCGCTGCCGGTCTCGCCGCGCTATTTGCCGGGTGGACCGTTTCAGCGGCCAATGCCGTCGAGTTGAAGCTCGGCTACTCGCTGTCCGAAACCTCACATTACGGCGTCGGCGCCACGGCGATGGCCGAGGAACTCGAAAAACTCACCGACGGCAAATTCACCATCAAGCAGTTCCCGGCGAACGCCCTCGGCGGCGAGCGCGAGATGGTCGAGGGTGCGCAGCTCGGTACGGTCGATCTCGTCATCACCTCGACCGGTCCGGTCGGCAATTTCGTGCCGGAGACACTGATCACCGACATTCCGTTCCTGTTCCGCGACTACGATCACGCCCATGCAGTGCTCGATGGCCCGATCGGCCAGGCATTGCTGGACAAGTTCCCCGAGAACGACCTGATCGCGCTCGCTTGGGGCGAGAACGGCTTCCGCAACCTGACCAATTCCAAGCGGCCGGTGAAAGAGCCCGCCGATGCCGAAGGCCTGAAGGTCCGCACCATGGAGAACCAGGTGCATATGGAGGCGTTCTCCGAACTCGGCGTTCTGCCGACGCCGATGGCCTTCCCGGAGCTGTTTACCGCGCTCCAGCAGGGTACCGTCGACGGCCAGGAAAACCCGATCGGGGTGATTCTCTCGGCCAAGTTCGCGGAGGTTCAAAAGTACCTCTCGCTGACCAACCATGTCTATTCGCCGGCCCTGTTTCTGATGTCGCCGACGGTCTGGGACGGCTTGAGCGATGAGGAGAAAGAGGCCTTCCGCGAAGCCGCCAAGGCGGGCGCCGCCGCGATGCGCGAGAAGGTTCGCTCCGACGCCGATTCGGGCGTCGCCACGCTGAAGGAGGCGGGCATGGAGGTGACCGAGGACGTCGACCGCGCCGCCTTCGAGAAAGCGCTGGAGCCTCTGATGGCCAAATACGCCGAGCAGTTCGGCCAGGACAAGCTGGACGCAATCCGCGACACCGGCAAGTGACACACTCGTAAGACGACGACAGGGCCGGGCGGCGACGTCCGGCCCTGTCGACTTCGCCACCAGCAACAGGGGCCATCGATGCTGACTGTCCTGCGCGCCATCGATCGCTGGGTCCTGCGCCTGTCGCTATGGACCGCCATGGCGCTTCTCGCGCTCATGTCGGTCATCACCTTCTGGCAGGTTCTGACCCGCTTCGTGCTGGAGCGCCCGTCCACCTGGTCCGAGGTGACGGCGCGCTCGCTGATGATCTGGATGGTTTATCTCGGCCTGGTCGCTTGCCTGCGCTCCGGCGCACTGATTTCGGTGGACCTTTTGATCGCGCGCGTGCCGCCGTCTGCGCGTAAATTTCTTGCCGTTCTCCTCGCGGGCCTGACGCTCGGCGTTCTCGGAGTCATGGTCTGGTACGGCTGGGCGATGACCGAGCGAACCGCACGGCAGACGATCGCCGGCGTCAGCGATCCGTTCTTCGGCCAGAAGATATCCATTGGCTTCATCTACGCGGCGATTCCGGTCGGAGCGGCGCTGTCGATCGTCGCGACGCTGGCGCGCCTCTTCGAGGAACTGGCAGGCATCCTGGTTCACCGGCAGGGCCCTGCCACCCACGACGTCTGAGGAGCATCGATGTCCAGCTTCATGCTCCTCGCCCTCGTCGGCTTCTTCGCGCTCGGCCTGCCGATCGCGATCGCGATCGCGGCCGCCTCGATCGGCGGCCTGGTCTTTTTCACCAGCCTGCCGCTGCTCGTCGTCGCCCAGCAGCTGATGACCAAGTTGGACTCCTTCCCGCTGATGGCGGTGCCGTTCTTCATCCTTGCCGGCAATCTGATGGAGGCCGCCGGCATCTCCGGCCGCCTCGTCGAATTCGCCAAGACCATGGTCGGCGGGGTGCGGGGCGGGCTTGCCTGCTCCTGCGTCCTGACCTGCATGATTTTCGCGGCGGTTTCGGGATCCTCGGTCGCGACGACCTTCGCGATCGGCGCGATCGTCATTCCGGCGATGACCAAGCACGGCTATCCGACCGGCTTTGCCGCCGCGCTGCAGGCGACGTCGGCCGAGCTGGGCGTCATCATCCCGCCGTCGATCCCGCTGATTCTCTACGGCGTCAGCGCCGAGGTCTCGATCGGCGATCTGTTCATCGCCGGCCTTGGACCGGGGCTGCTCATCGGGCTGGCCCTGATCCTTTTCGTCTACGTCTATTGCCGCAAGAACAAATGGGGCGAGCGCGACCACGAGGGCCGCCTGCCGTTCTGGCAATCGCTGAAGGCGGCGTTCCTCGCCCTGCTGATGCCGATCGTCATCATCGGCGGCATCTATGACGGCATCTTCACGCCGACCGAGGCCTCGGTCATCGCGGTGTTCTACGCGCTGTTCATCGGCATGGCGGTCTACCGCACGATCAGCCCGCGCGATCTTCTGCCGGTGCTGCACCGTTCGGTGATCTCCTCGACGATCATCCTGTTCGTGATCGCCGCCGCCGGCCTGTTCTCGTTTCTGATCACCCGTGCCGGCGTGCCGGCCGCGATCGGCGAGTGGCTGGGCAGCGTGATGGAAGACCCGCTCTACTTCCTGCTCGCGGTCAACGCCTTCCTGTTCATTGCCGGCATGTTCATCGAGACCTCGGCGGCGATCATCGTCCTGGCGCCGATCCTCGCGCCTGTCGCGGTCTCCTTCGGCATCGATCCGGTGCATTTCGGCCTGATCATGGTCGTCAACCTCGCGCTCGGCATGATCACGCCGCCCTTCGGCGTCAATCTCTTCGCCGCGTGCCAGGTTGCCCGTATCCCGTTCGAGCAGATCGTCCCGCGGCTGTTGCCCTTCGTTCTCGTCATCATCGCCTGCCTGCTGGTGATCAGCTACGTGCCGGCGATCTCCGTCGGGCTGCTGACGCTGCTGTAATGGCGAAGATGCGCCGCGCGTCCACGCGCGCCCGCAGCGCTCCAGCGCAAATGCCGATCGCTCCGATGAAATCGCAATGATCGCTTGCGGCGCCGGGTCCGCCCCGTTATATACCGCGCCGCAGGTCACGGAGTGTAGCGCAGCCTGGTAGCGCACCTCGTTCGGGACGAGGGGGTCGCAGGTTCGAATCCTGCCACTCCGACCAGCAAAACAAGGGTTTCCCGAAAACCCGAATTCTCCCGACGATAACTACGACACCGCCGAGGCCATCGATCTCATCCATGAGGTCTTCCCGCGCTCGACCGTCGAGATCATACCGGCCAGCGGCGTCCCTGTCGGCTGGATGACCGGATGCCGCCGACGCTCGTTGGCAAACTTCGTGACCAGGCAAAGCCGCGACGGGAATTCTCGGCCGAAATCCAGAAACTCGTCGCGGAAGTCGCGGAACATGTCGTCGCCTGTTGCCGGCCATCACCGACGGCAAACCCAACGACATCGATCGTTACGAAGGTTGCTACGGCATCGAGGATACGCTGATGGCGATCCGAGAAGCTCGGATGTCTAGCCTGCGTATCTTCCGGGTAACGGTTGACGAGGACGCCGGCGACGACGTGCCATTCATCTTTGGCCGCGGCGCCTACGCGATCTTCCCCAATCTGTCTCGACTGCCTGTGGCGCTCCCGGCGATCTATCGCCAGATCACGCGTTAAACCATAGAGAGCGGTTGACCAGCGTTCCGCATTCAGGCCAATCGGGACTATGCCGAGGCGGAGCGGATTGCCGCGAGACAATGGACGGCGCCCGCCGCAAACTCCTGCGCCCGGTTTCGCTCTTTTTCGTCGGCCAACCGGTCGCCGAAGTCGAGATAGCAGTCCAGAAGCAGCTCGCAGAGCGGCGCCATCCGATCCGCGGTCACCGCGGGGGCCCGCTGCAACAGCAGCGAGTCGCCGAAGGGCGCTTGGGAAAGATCGTCCGCGCGGTCGCCTGCCTCGCGCGCCAGCTTGTTCAACGATTCAGCGCCATCATCGCCGGCGATCGCGGCCGCGTTCGCGAGTTGATCAGACAGCCGCCGTTCGAGGATGGCGAGGCTCCAATTCTCCTTCCCGGCGGAAGATGCCGCCCTTTGCGCGTGGAACGCCTGCCTTCGTTCGCGCCGCAGCGTCGCGACGTGACCGAGCTCTTCCCTAGCCATCTGCTCCGCCGCCTCTCGCAATGCGTCCGAAGGCGCGAGCGCCGCGACATAGGTCCAGAAAACGAAAGCGCGTTCCTCGTTGCGAACCGCCATCGAGAACGCCCGGTAGGCGCTCAGCAACTCGGGTGCGATAGTTCCCGCTCCCTCGTCGTCGAAAGTCTCGGTCGGTTCCCAGTGGGTCGTCGAGAAATCCGGCGATGTCGCGCCGATCCTCTCGGACCAGTGCATGACGTTTTCAAGATGCTGACTCTCTTCCCCGACGAGTCGATCGAATACGGCGGCGAGTGACGGCTGGTTTTCCCGGCGCATCCGTTCGGCCAATTCCGAATATCCGGCTATCGCCTCGCGCTCCGTCGCATAGGCGAGGGAAAGCAAGTCACCCATGGACTGCACGGCAACAAATGGCTCGAACTTTCGATCCGGCAATTGAGGTCCTCCCAGCATGGCCGCCGGCAGCGTCGCATTTCATGCGAGCAAAGCGTTTGCGCTAGATCAATGATGCCTGCCGGCAAGCCGCTACGGTCCATCCCGATCTGATGTCTCGAGCCGCTCCGATGATTCGGCGCCCCATAACACTTCCCTGCAACTCTCCAATCGCCTGAGGGAACCGGTAGGTCCACATTGAACTGCGCCCATCTCCCCATGTTCCGAGGCTTTATCGCCAGAGCCGGGTCGGCTGTCCTTTTGGCGACCGCGGCGCTCGCCATGCTCCTGGCGATTTCGTTTCAGGCGTCCGCCGCAGGGCGGCTCGCGGAATTTCTTCCGAAAGCGAAACCCGCCGAAATTTTCGAAGGCGCTGACCGGTTCGGCGAGCTTCAAAGCGATCCGCCGATTGTGCCCGTCTACCGCGGCGATGAAATCGCTGGATACGTCTATCTCAATTCCGATTTCACCAGCGCCATCGGCTATTCGGGCAAGCCGATCCAAATCCTTGTGGGGATCGACGGGCAGGGCGTGATTCGGGGCTTCAAGCTCGTCGAACACAAGGAGCCGATCGTCTTGATCGGCATCCCAGAGGCCAAGGTCATCGCGTCGCTGAATTCGCTGATCGGCAGGGATATGGGCCGCGTGGCAGCCGGGTCCGAACGCCCCCCGCAGGTCGATATCGTCAGCGGCGCAACGGTCACCGTGCTCGTCATGGGTGACAGCGTCGTGCGATCCGCCGTCCGGCTGATCCGCAGCGGCCGCCTCGGCGGAGCTGCCGCCGAGGCCGGGGTCACAGCAGCCGCAGCGGAGGAGAGGACGCTCGACCTCTCCAAATCCGAGATCCGCGACTGGGAGGCTTTGGTTGGCGATGGGTCGGTGAGAAGCCTTCGCCTCACCGTCGGCGAAGTCTCTGAAGCCTTCGCGCAAGCGGGCCAGAGCCAGGCGGCGGACCGGCCCGAGACGAAAGACCCCGCCGATCGCTTCATCGAACTCCATGTCGCGCCGGTCAGTGTGCCGTCGATCGGCCTCAGCCTCCTCGGGCAGCGTGGTTACGAGCGGCTGCAGAAAAAACTGAAGCCGGACCAGCAGGCGATCGTCGTCGCTGGCGACGGAGCCTATTCCTTCAAGGGCTCGGGCTATGTGCGGGGCGGTATCTTCGATCGGATCGAGTTGCTCCAGAACGGGCAGGGCGTCCGGTTCCGCGACCGCAATCATACGCGGCTGGGCGACCTTGCCGCGAAGGGTGCTCCGAAGCTGCGCGAAATCGCGCTGTTCCTCGTTCCTGATGATTTCAACTTCGACGTTACCGAGCCGTGGGAACTCCAGTTGCTCGTCCAGAGAAGCTTCGGCGCGCGAGAGAAGGCGGTGCTTCCCTTCGAACTGGGCTACACCCTGCCGGACCAGTATGTGACGGTTGTAAAGACGCCGGTTCCGGAACCGAAAGCACAAACGGAAATCTCCGACCCCGTTCAGGCGAAGGCTGGCGAAACCACCGGATTGTCGCCGTTTGCCGACGACGAACCTCTCTGGATCAGGATGTGGCAGATGAATGCGGTGTCGATCGGCATCGTCGCTGTCGCGCTTCTCGTTCTCACGGCGATCTTCTTCTTCCAGGATTGGCTGGTGAGGCGTCCGGTCCTCTACACTTGGGTGCGGCGGGGCTACCTCGTTTTCACCCTGGTTTGGCTCGGCTGGTATGCCAACGCGCAATTGTCGGTGGTCAACGTCTTGACCTTCGCGAACGCGCTGATGACCGATTTCAACTGGGAATTCTTTCTCTCCGCGCCGCTCGTGTTCATCCTGTGGGCGACGCTGGCGGCCGGGCTGCTGTTCTGGGGGCGCGGACCCTTCTGCGGCTGGCTGTGTCCGTTCGGCGCCCTTCAGGAACTCACCAACAATCTGGCGCAGTGGCTGAAAGTGCCGCAGATCAAGGTTCCCTGGGCTCTGCACGAGCGGCTGTGGCCGATCAAATACATCATCTTCCTGGGACTTTTCGGCCTGTCGCTCTATTCGGTAGCGCTGGCGGAGATGTTTGCCGAGGTCGAGCCGTTCAAGACGGCGATCATCCTGAAGTTCGCTCGCGAATGGCCCTTCGTGATCTTCGCGCTGACGCTTCTCGCGGCCGGGCTGTTCATCGAGCGGTTCTATTGCCGCTATCTCTGCCCGCTCGGCGCGGCGCTCGCCATTCCCGGCCGCATGCGGATGTTCGAATGGCTGAAGCGCTGGCCTGAGTGCGGCTCGCCCTGTCAGCGCTGCGCCAACGAATGCCCGGTGCAGTCGATCCATCCCGAGGGCCAGATCAACGTCAATGAATGCATCTACTGCATGCATTGCCAGGAACTCTACCACGACGATCACCGCTGCCCGCATATGATCCAGGTGCGGTTGAAGCGCGAGAAGTTCGCGGCGCTGTCCTCCCCGTCCATGCGAGGGAAAGAGCCCGCCAAACCCGTCATCTCCCACAAGGGAGTGCCCGTCGAACGGCCCGGCAGGGTCGAGACGACGCCGTAGTCAGGCGATCATAGGAGACCGATATGTCGCAAGAAGAAACCAAACATGGATTGAACAGGCGCCAGTTGCTGGGCACCACTGCGGTAGCCGCGGCCGCCGGAGCCAGCGGGGTCGGCGGAGCGCTGACACTCGCCGGGTTGGGAGCAACGCCGGCCGCGGCGCAGGATACGTCGGCCGCGGGCAACACTTACGAGGTGAAGCCGGGCGAACTCGACGAATATTATGTTTTCTTCTCCAGCGGTCAGACTGGCGAGATCCGCATCGTCGGCGCGCCGTCGATGCGTGAGATGATGCGCATTCCGGTGTTCAACCGCTGCAGCGCCACGGGTTGGGGACAGACCAACGAAAGCCGGAAGGTGCTGACCGAGGGCCTGTTGCCCGAGACCAAGGAGTTTCTCAAGGACCGGGGCGACATCTATCTCAACGGCGACCTGCACCATCCGCATCCGTCCTTCACGGACGGCACCTATGACGGCCGTTATCTCTACGCCAACGACAAGGCCAACACGCGCGTCTGCCGCATTCGTCTCGACGTCATGAAATGCGACAAGATCATCGAGTTGCCGAATCAGCACACGGTACACGGCCTGCGCGTCCAGAAATATCCGAAGACCGGCTATGTCTTCTGCAATGGCGAAGACCGCGTTCCGATCCCGAACGACGGCAAGATACTGGACGACAAGTCGCAGTATCACGCGATCTTCACGGCCGTCGACGGCGAGACGATGCAGGTCGCCTGGCAGGTGAAGGTGGACGGCAATCTCGACAACGTCGATGCCGACTACCAGGGCAAGTATTGCTTCGCCACCTGTTATAATTCGGAAGAGGGCGTCAACCTCGCCGAGATGATGGAGAAGGAACAGGACTGGGCCGTCATCTTCAACATCAAGCGCATCGAAGAAGCCGTCGTCAATGGGGATTACGAGGAGATAAACGGGGTGCCCGTTGTCGACGGCCGGCACGGCTCCCCCTTCACCCGATACGTTCCGGTTCCCAACAGTCCGCATGGCATGAACACCGCGCCGGATGGCATCCACGTCGTGGCCGCCGGCAAGCTGTCGCCCACGGTGACGGTGTTCGACGTGCGCAAGTTCGACGATCTGTTCGACGACAAGATCGAGCCCCGTGACACGGTCGTGGCCGAGCCGGAACTGGGGCTTGGGCCATTGCACACGGCCTATGACGGTCGCGGCAACGCCTATACGACGCTGTTTATCGACAGCCAGATCTGCAAGTGGAACATCGAAGACGCCAAGCGGGCGTTCCTGGGCGAGGCTGTAGACCCGATCAAGCAGAAGCTCGATGTCCACTATCAGCCGGGCCATAATCACACTTCAATGGGGCAGACCAAGGAAGCCGACGGCAAGTGGCTGATCTCGCTGAACAAGTTCTCCAAGGATCGCTACCTGAACGTGGGACCGCTCAAGCCCGAGAACGATCAGCTAATCGACATCTCAGGAGACGAGATGGTGCTCGTGCATGACAATCCGACCTTCGCGGAGCCGCACGACGCCACGCTCGTGCATCGCTCCAAGATCGACCCGGTGCATGTGTGGAGTCGCGACGATCCGTTCTTCGCCGACGCGGTGAGCCAGGCGGAAGCTGACGGCGTTGATCTGATGGGAGATTCCAAGGTCGTCCGCGACGGCAACAAGGTCCGTGTCTACATGACCTCGACTGCTCCCGTATTCGGCCTGGAAAGCTTCACCGTCAAGCAGGGTGAGGAAGTCACCGTCTATATTACCAATATCGATGACGTGGAGGATCTCACTCACGGCTTCGCCATCGTCAACTACGGCATCAACATGGAAGTCGCGCCGCAGGCGACCGCATCGGTCACTTTCATGGCGAGCAAGCCAGGCGTCTACTGGTACTATTGTTCCTGGTTCTGCCACGCCATGCACATGGAAATGAAGGGCCGCATGTTCGTTGAGCCGCAGGGCGCCTGAGCCGATGGCACGAACAAGTATAGCGATACTGGGGATGGCGGCCGTTCTGGCTGCCATCCTGGCACTGCCGGCAACGGCGGCGCGGATCGTCGCGCCCGCAGGGAATGCCGATCTTCAAGTCATACTGGATTCGGCGTTGCCGGGAGACGTGATCGCGCTCGAGAGCGGCGAACACAAAGGGCCGGTCACGATCGACCGGGCACTGACGATCGAAGGCGAGCCGGGCGCGGTGCTTCGCGGCAATGGCCTCGGCCATGTCATTACGGTCGAAGCGCCCGACGCGGTGGTGCGCGGCCTCGAGATCAGAGGGTCCGGAACCAACCTGGAAACGATGGATGCCGGCGTGTTCGTGACCAAGACCGCGCGGGCGGCGCGCATCGAGGACAATACGATCGTCGGCAATCTCTACGGAATCTTCTTGCATGGGGCCGAGGATTCCGTTGCCAAAGGCAATCGCATCATCGGCATTCGCGTTGGCCGCACCAACGAGATGGGGAACGGCGTCTCGGTTTGGAATGCGCCGGGCGCCAAGGTTATCGGCAACGACATCAGCTTCGGCCGCGACGGCATTTTCACCAATGCCAGCAAGCGCAACGTCTTCAGCGGCAATCGCTTTCGCGATGTCCGCTTTGCCGTCCACTACATGTACACCAACGACAGTATTATCAGCGACAATGTTTCGGTCGGTAACGCCATCGGCTACGCGATCATGTACTCCAACAATCTGACCGTGACCGGCAATGTGTCTGACGGCGATCGCGACAGCGGGCTGCTCATCAACTATGCGAATGGTTCGGAATTCGCCGGCAATGTCATTCGCGGTCGTCCGCAATCGATCGAGCGATGGAAGACGGCCGGCAGGCACGACGCGGCAGACGGCGCGTCGGTGCCGAACGACGCCAAGGCGCCGCGAGTCGCGGGTGCCACGCGCATCGGTCCGGAGAAATGCGTCTTCATCTACAACGCCAACAAGAACAGCTTTCGCGACAATTGGTTCGAGGGTTGCGAGATCGGCGTCCACTTCACCGCCGGTTCCGAGGGCAACACGATGACCGGCAACGCCTTCGTGAGAAACCGCAATCAGATCAAATATGTGGGCACCCGCCATCTCGACTGGTCGACCGAGGGGCGCGGCAATTACTGGAGCGACAACCCGGCCTTCGATCTGAACGGCGACGGCATCGGCGACGGCCCCTACCGGCCAAACGGTCTGGTCGACAGGGTGCTGTGGACGGCGCCCCAGGCCAAGGTTCTCGTCAACAGCCCGGCGGTTCAGGTGATCCGCTGGGCGCAGGCCCAGTTCCCGGCTTTGCTGCCCGGCGGCGTGGTGGACAGTCACCCGCTGATGGCGCCGCCCGAAACGATGCGAACGGAGCGATAATGGCTGAAACGGTTCGTGTTGAGCGGGTGGCCAAATCCTATGGCGGGATCGAGGCCGTCAGCGACGTGTCCTTTGCGCTGAACGAAGGCGAGACGGTTGCGCTCGTCGGCCACAATGGTGCCGGCAAGACGACGCTGATCAAGTTGATGCTCGGGCTGATCCGGCCCAGCGCGGGAACGGTGCGCGTGCTCGGCGAGTCGCCCGCCGCCGGGGAGTTCGCGGCGCGCAAGCGGCTTGGCTATCTGCCGGAGAGCGTTTCCTTCAACATGGCTCTGACGGGGCGCGAAACTCTCACCTTTTATGCCAGGCTCAAACGCGCGCCGCGTGCCCTCGTTGCCGACCTGCTCGATCATGTGGGGCTGACCGACGCGGCCGACCGCCGCATCGGCGCCTATTCCAAGGGAATGCGCCAACGTCTCGGCCTGGCGCAAGCGCTGCTAGGCGACCCGAAGGTGCTGCTTCTCGATGAGCCGACGACCGGGCTCGACCCGGCGCTGCGGCGCAGCTTCTACCGCATCGTCGACGAATTGCGGTCACGGGGCGCGACGGTTCTGTTGTCCTCCCACGCCCTCACGGAACTCGAAGGCAAGGCGGACCGGATCATCATCGTTAACCGCGGCATCAAGATCGCGGATGGGACGATCGAGGAGCTGCGCGGCATCGCCCGGTTGCCGACGCGTATCCGCGTGCGGCTCAAGGATGACGATGCCGGCCGGGCGGAAGACTGGATGAATCAAACCGGCGGATGGCGAAGGATCAACGGTCATGTGCTGGAGATCGACGCCTCGCCGGAAGACAAGATCATGCTGCTGCGCAAGGCGGCCGCGAGCGACGCGCCGGTAACCGATCTGGACGTGATTCCGCCGACGCTCGACGAGCTTTATGCCCATTTCCTGGGTGCGCAGGAGGTTGTCGAATGAGGAACGTTCTCATTATTGCCGGCAAGGAAATTCAGGAGGGCATGCGCAACCGTTGGGTGCTCGCCACGTCGCTGCTGCTTGCCGCGCTGGCGCTGACGCTGACCTTTCTCGGCAGCGCGCCTACCGGCGATGTCGGCGCCGGGGCGCTCGACGTGGTGATCGTGAGCCTGTCCAGCCTGACCATCTTTCTGGTGCCGCTGATCGCCCTCCTGATCTCGCACGATGCCGTCGTCGGCGAGATGGAGCGCGGCACGATGCTTCTGCTGCTCAGCTATCCGATCGGCCGCTGGCAGGTGATCCTCGGAAAATTCGTCGGGCATCTGGCGATCCTGGCATTCGCCACGCTGCTCGGCTACGGGGTAGCGGCCGCCGCGCTCGCGGCAACGGGCGCCGCGATCGACGCAGAGAGCTGGTCGGCTTTCCTGTCCATGATCCTGTCCTCAATCATGCTCGGCGCGGTGTTCATCGCCATCGGCTATCTGGTGAGCGCGCTGGTCGGCGAACGCGGCACCGCCGGCGGAATCGCCGTCGGCGTCTGGCTGCTGTTCGTGCTTATCTATGACATGGCGCTGCTCGGCATTCTGGTCGTCGATCAGGGGCGGACGATCACGGCCGATCTGCTGAACATTCTCCTGCTGCTCAATCCGACCGATGCCTATCGGTTGCTGAATCTCGGTTCGGGAAGCGCCGGGGCCCTCTCCGGCATGGGGGGCATTGCCGAAAATGTCGCGTTGAGTCCGGGCATGCTGACCGGTGCGCTCGCTCTGTGGACGCTCGTGCCACTGACGGCGGCGGTGCTGGTGTTTTCGAGGAGAGAATTATGAGGATCGCGGTTCTCGCCGGACTCGTGGCTTTCGTCCTGACCCTCGCCGGCTGCGGCGGCGAGGGTCAGGCAGAGGCGCCGGCGCCCTTCGCGCTGACGGAAAGCGCCATCGGTCGCTATTGTGGGATGAACGTTCTGGAACATCCGGGACCGAAAGGGCAGATCATCCTGGCAAAGGTGCTGGAACCGATCTGGTTCTCCTCGGCGCGCGATACCGTGGCCTTCACCCTGCTGCCCGAGGAATCCAAGAACATCGCGGCGATCTACGTCTCGGATATGGCCGTCGCCGAGACCTGGGACGCGCCTGGAGCGGAGAACTGGGTCGACGCCAGACAGGCGTTCTTCGTGATCGGCAGTTCAATGAGCGGCGGGATGGGCGCGCCGGAGACGGTACCCTTTTCGACGGAAGTCGCGGCGCGACGCTTTGTCGAGGACAATGGTGGCGAGATCGTCGGATTCGCCGATATTCCCCCCGATTATGTGCTCGGAAGCGCGCCGAACGAAATCGAATCCAACAAGTAATCGCCTTGGCCTTTCGGGCCGCCGGACCATCAGGATGTTTCTCATGACCGACCCCCTCGACCGGCGCCGTGTCATCGCCATAATGGGCGCCGCCGCCGGCCTGGGTCTCATCCCGTTCGGACGCGAGAGCATGGCCGAAGCCCATGCCGTCACCTGGCGCGGACAGGCGCTGGGGGCACCGGCGTCGCTCACCCTGCATCACCATGACCGGGCCGAGGCCGAGCGATTGATTGACGGAGCCGTGGCCGAAGTCCGACGCCTGGAGCGCGTTTTCAGCCTCTATCGGGACGATTCCGCGCTGGTCGAATTGAACCTGACGGGCGCTCTCGTCGCTCCGCCCGCGGATATGGTGACGCTGCTGGAAGCAAGCCGCGCTTTCCGGGATATCAGCGAAGGCGCGTTCGATCCAACCGTTCAGCCCCTGTGGATGCTGTATGGCGAACATTTCGCGGCGCCTGGGGCCGACCCGTCCGGTCCATCCGAGGAGCGGTTGCGGGAGGTGGCGACTCTGGTGGGGCTCGATGGCGTCAGGTTCAGCCGCGACCGGATCGCCTTCGCCCGCCATGGGATGGCGCTGACCTTCAATGGCATCGCGCAAGGGTACATCACCGACAAGGCGGTCGAATTGCTGCGAAGCGGCGGCATCACGAAAAGCCTTGTGGACATGGGCGAAATTCGCGCGCTCGGCACGCGCCCGGACGGTTCCCCCTGGCGCGTCGGTGTCGCAGCCTTGCAGGATGCGAGGGAACCTGAGGCGGTCCTCGAGATCGTCGACAAGGCGGTGGCGACCTCGAGCGGGGGAGGATTTCACTTCGATGGGGCAGGGCGGTTCAACCATCTGCTTGACCCGCACGACGGCCGACCGGCCCGGCTCTATCGGAGCGTGACGGTGGTCGCGCCGAAGGCCACCGAAGCCGATGCCCTCTCGACCGCCTTCAGCCTGATGGAGCGGACGTCGATCGAACGCGTTCTAAAGACCCGTCCCGAGTTGGAGGTCCATTTGACCGCGCGTTCAGGCGACCGTTCGCGCCTTCATGGGAACGCATGAACGGTTCGTGAGGAACGCGGCTTCGTTGGTAGCTGGCGCCGGGGTGAGATCGGCCTTGACGGCGTCGCGGTCTTTCATCCGGCTCGATGGGTCCCACTCCGCGCCCGCTTGTCCGAACAGGAAGCCGTTGGCGAAGCGCCGTTCCGGCGCCCAGACCTCGATGTCGACGCCATATCCTGCCCCGGCAGCCGCCAGCGTCGCGACGGACGCGAAGGCGAGTTCGGGCGGCAGGCAAAACGATATTCCCCCGCGCCGGGCAAGAAAGCCCAGCGTGCCCTTGTTGTAGATATTGACCAACGGGCCTACCGTGAAGGGCGTACCCGGCGCGAGATGGCGCAACGCCGTGAGATCATTGACCTCGACCGGCAGGCCGGACTCGGCCAATTCAGCCAACATCCTCCCACTTAGTTGCCGCCGCGACCTTCAGCCGTGATTCCCCATTATCGGCGTTTGCCGAGGGGGGCACGGAGCTCGCCAGACGCTTGCTGCTTAAAAAATGTGCATGTAAAAAACAAATGCAGGTTGATTGACATTGAAAGGCGCGCTGATACGCTTCTCGCTCAAATACCGGCCCTGACCGCCGGACGGCATTCGAGCCCCGCGCGCCAAGATCGACTGATCGACCCTGGCGCGCGGGGTTTTTTGTTTGAGGCTTGTGGTGAAGCAGCGCATCGAAATCGGCATCTTGTACTCACGCTCGGGCAACTACCGCCTGTTGTCGGAGGCATGTCGTGACGGTGCGATGCACGGTATCGCCACGGTCAACGCCGATCCGGCGTCCGGCGTGGAGTTCGTTCCGGTGGAGCGTGATCCAGGAGGACAGATCGATCGCTACGCGCCTCTATGCGAGGACATCCTGCGGACTACGACGGCGCGCCACGTCGTCGGCTGCATCACGTCCTGGAGCCGCAAGGAGGTGATTCCGGTTCTGGAAAAGACCGGAGGGACGTTGTGGTATGCTTGCCCCTATGAGGGCTTCGAGTCGAACGAACATGTCGTCTACATGAACGCCTGTCCGAACCAGCATCTGGTTCCGCTACTCGGCTATATCGTGCCGCGCTTCGGCCGCAACGCGTTCCTCGTCGGCTCGAACTACATCTGGGGGTGGGAAACCAACCGGGTGGCGCGCGACCTCGTCGGTGATGCCGGTGGCCAAATCCTCGGCGAACGCTACCTGCCGCTCGGCGATGTCGATGTCGGCCGGCTGATCGACGAAATCCGGGCCACCCGCCCCAGTTTCATTCTCAATCACCTGATCGGGCCGTCCTCCTACGCGTTCTTTGCGGCTTATGAACAACTGACGCGGGACGACCCATGGTTTTCCGCTGAGACCTGCCCGATCCTGTCCTGTAACCTGACCGAGATCGAACTGCCGGCGATCGGCGACGCCGCACAAGGGCACATCGCCGTCGGCCCGTTCTTCGATGACGGGACAACCCGGTGGCCGCAGGGAACGGCGAGTTCGGAACAGCCCGTTCAGCCCCGTCCGTCCTCCTTCTTCGTTTCGGCCTTCAGTTCGGTCATCGTCCTGGCCGACATGCTGTCGGCCGGCGAAAACGAAGGCAATCTCGATTTTGCCGACCGGACGTTTGCGACGCCGTTCGGATCCATCGCGATCGATCCCCAGACGCAGCATGCCAGCCTGCCGGTCAAGATCGGTCGCGTCGCCGGCCGGGCTTTCGACGTGATTGAAGAGGTCGCGGAGCGGATCGATCCCGATCCCTATTTGTCACGCTACGATCCGCTCGCCACCTTCGGCCGCCCGAACCTGCGGGCCGTGTCATGACGCGCCGCGATCGCATCCCCAATCTCGGCGGCGCTACGGCCTACATCCTGCATCGCCCGCATGGCGCGACCGCGGCTCTAGTCCGTCAGTTGATCGCCATCGGCCTGTCGCCGGTCGAGTGCTGGCCGGATCTACCGCCCGAAGCGCTCGGTGCCGATTTCGTGTTCTTCGACGCGGATATGGGCTTCGACGCGCAATTCGCCTGGGCGCCTGGCGAAGCCCCCATGCCGATGATCGCGCTGATCGGCTCGGAAGCGCCGGGCCGGATCGAATGGGCCCTGTCGCACGGCGCCGACTCCCATTTGGTGAAGCCGGTTGGCAATTCCGGCATCTACAGCGCGTTGCTGATTGCCCGCCAGGGCTTCGAGGCGCGCCGCAGTCTGGCCGACGAGGTGAGGGGCCTCCAGGCACGGGTCGCCGAGCGCCAAACCATCGTCCGGGCCGTGGTCGCGCTGGCGGCCGATGGCGTCGGCGAGGATCGAGCCTATGCGCAATTGCGGGTCTTGGCGATGAACTGGCAGACGACCATCGAGGAAGCGGCGCGGAAATTCCTTTTGCTGGGACAGGACCGGGAACCGGGGGAGCGCGATGAGCGATCAACTGGTTTCTGAACCGCTGCGGCCGGATGCCGTTCCAAGGCTGAGGCGCAAGGGCATCCTAGCGCAACTCCTCGCCCGACCACTCGCGGTTGTTGGACTGGCGATCATCGTCGTGACCGTTGCGGGCGCGCTGCTCGCGCCCTGGCTCACTCCCTACGATCCGAACGACCAGCTCTTCGATGGTCTGACGCTGGAAGGTGCTCCGATGGCGCCAGGCGGCGCCTTCGCGCTCGGCAGCGACCTTTTAGGGCGCGATCTTCTGACGCGCATCCTCTACGGCGCGCGCACCTCGCTCATCATCGGCATCGCCGCCAACGGCGTCGCGCTGCTGATCGGCACGCTGGTCGGCGTCACTGCCGGGTTCTTTCGGGGATGGACCGGGACGATCCTCATGCGCTTCACCGACCTGATGATGGCGTTTCCGGCTCTCCTGCTGGCGATCTGCCTTGCCGCGGTGCTGTCGCCGAGCCTTTGGATCGTCGCGCTGGTGATCGCGCTGGTCAATTGGGTGCAGACCGCCCGTGTCGTCTACACCGAGACGAGTTCGCTGGCCCAGCGCGAATTCATCGAGGCTGAACGCGCGATCGGTGCCGGCACGCTACGCATCCTCTTTCGCCACATCCTGCCGCATCTCCTGCCGACGATCATCGTCTGGGGAACGCTCGGCATCTCGACGACCGTCCTCCTGGAAGCGACGCTCTCCTATCTCGGGGTCGGCGTGCAGCCGCCGACGCCCTCCTGGGGCAACATCATCTTCGAGAACCAGACCTACTTCCAGGCCGCGCCCTGGCTGGTGTTCTTTCCCGGCGCGGCGATTCTGACGCTGGCGCTGGCCTTCAACCTCGTCGGCGACGCGATGCGCGACATCCTCGACCCGACGCAACGGGGGAGACTGTCGTGATCGCCTATCTCGCCCGGCGCCTCTTCCAATCCATCCTGATTCTCCTCGGCGTCTCGCTGATTACCTTCGCGCTCTTGTATCTGCTGCCGGCCGACCCCGTGCGCCAGATCGCCGGGCGCAGCGCGACGCCGCAGACGGTGGAGAATATCCGCCGCGAACTGGGCCTCGACCAGCCGTTCCTCGTCCAGTATGGCCGCTATCTCCTAGGCCTCGTCCAGGGCGATCTCGGCCGGTCCTATCTGCAGCGCTCGGAGGTGACCACGCTGGTCATGGCGCGGCTGCCGGCGACCCTGCTGCTGATGGCTGGCGCGATCGCCTGCGAGCTCGCACTCGGCTTGACCATGGGCCTGATCGCCGCGGTCAAACGCGGCACGGCGACCGATCAGGCACTGATGGTCGGGTCCTTCATCGGGGTCTCCGCGCCGCAATTCGTCGTCGGTCTCCTACTCCTTTACGTCTTCGCAGTGCGGCTCGACTGGTTCCCGATCGGCGGCTACGGCACGTTTTCGCATCTCGTCCTGCCGTCCGTCACGCTCGGCATTCTCGGAGCCGGCTGGTACTCGCGGATGATGCGTTCGTCGATGATCGACGTCCTGCGCCAAGACTATATCCGCACCGCACGCGCCAAGGGTCTGGCGCGTTCCACGGTGCTGTTCCGGCATGCGCTGCCGAATGCGATCCTCCCGGTGATCGCCATGATCGGCATCGACATCGGCCTGTTCATGAGCGGCATCGTCGTCGTCGAAAGCGTCTTCGGCTGGCCGGGCATCGGTCAACTCGCCTGGCAGGCGATCCAGCGCGTCGACATCCCGATCATCATGGGCGTGACGCTGGTGTCTGCCTGCGCCATCGTGCTCGGGAACCTCCTCGCCGACATCGTCACGCCGTTCATCGACCCGCGCATCAAGCTGCGCTGATCCGCACCCTTCGCCCATCCTCTCGAAGCAAGAAAAGGACTGACCCGATGAAAGCATGGCTCACCTCCACGGTCGCCGCCTCGGCGCTCGGCCTCGCGCTGGCAACCATTCCTGCCGCCGCCCAGGACAGTTCGGCCAAGGCACCGGACGCAACCAGCGCTGCAGCGGTCACCGATGTCGCCTACACGCCCGATCCAGGCGCCAAGCAGGGCGGCGCGATCGTCATCACCTACAAGGACGATGTCGCAACGCTCGATCCGGCGATCGGCTATGACTGGCAGAACTGGTCGATGATCAAGAGCCTGTTCGGCGCGCTCATGGACTATGTGCCGGGAACGACCACCCTCCGTCCGGGCCTTGCCGAAAGCTACGACATCTCGGAAGACGGAACCGTCTTCACCTTCCATCTGCGCAAGGGCGTCAAGTTCCACAATGGCCGCGAGATGACGGCGGACGACGTGAAATATTCGCTGGATCGCGTGACCACCCCGAAGACCCAGAGCCCCGGTGCCGGTTTCTTCGGCTCGATCAAGGGTTACGACCAGATGGCCGACGGGAGCGCTGAATCCCTCGAAGGCGTGACCACCGTCGATCCCTTGACCGTGAAGATCGAATTGTCTCGGCCGGACGCGACCTTCCTGCATGTCATGGCGCTGAACTTCTCCTCCATCGTCCCGAAGGAGGCGGTGGAGGAATACGGCGCCGATTTCGGCAAGCACCCGGTCGGGACCGGCGCGTTCAAGCTGGCGGAATGGACACTTGGCCAACGCCTCGTGTTCCAGAAAAACCCCGACTACTGGCGCGACGGCGTTCCCTATCTCGACCAGATCACCTTCGAAATCGGACAGGAGCCGATCGTCGCGCTGCTGCGCCTTCAGAGCGGTGAAGTGGACATTCCCGGCGACGGCATTCCGCCGGCGAAGTTCCAGGAGGTCATGAACGATCCCGAGCAGAAGGCCCGGGTGGTCGAAGGCGGCCAGTTGCAGACCGGCTACATCACCATGAACACGCAGATGGAGCCTTTCGACAAGAAGGAGGTCCGCGAGGCGGTCAACATGGCGATCAACAAGGACCGCATCGTCCAGATGATCAACAATCGGGCGCTACCGGCCAACCAGCCGCTGCCGCCGTCGATGCCGGGCTATGACAAGAGCTTCGAAGGCTATCCCTACGATCCGGCGAAGGCCAAGGAGATGCTGGCCGAAGCCGGCCTTGCGGACGGTTTCCAGACCGAACTCTTCGTCATGAACACCGATCCGAACCCACGCATCGCCCAGGCGATCCAGCAGGATCTGTCGCAGATCGGCATCAAGGCCGACATCCAGGCGCTGGCCCAGGCGAACGTGATCGCCGCCGGCGGCGAGAAGGACGGTGCGCCGATGATCTGGTCGGGCGGCATGGCCTGGATCGCCGACTTCCCGGATCCGTCGAACTTCTATGGACCGATTTTGGGTTGCGACGGCGCGGTGCCGGGCGGCTGGAACTGGTCCTGGTACTGCAACGAGGAACTCGACAAGAAGGCTGCGGCGGCGGACGCGATCGTCGATCCGGCGAAAGCCGAGGAACGCGCCAAGATGTGGAGCGAGATCTACGGGGCGATCATGGCCGATGCGCCGTGGGTGCCGGTGTTCAACGAGCAGCGCTTCACCATGAAGTCGAAGCGTATGGGCGGCGCCGACAACCTGTATGTCGATCCCGTCCATATCCCGATCAACTACGATTATGTGTTCGTCACCGATGTGCAGTAACTGCGACTACACGATCCACGCCCGGCAGCATCATTTCGGCTGGGACAATTCGTTCGAACCGGTCGCGCGTGTCGCGCCCGGTTCGACGATCGAATTCGAATGTCTCGACTCCTCGGCCGGGCAACTGACCCCGGATTCGACGGTGGAAGACGTGAGGACTCTCGACTTCGGCAAGATCAACCCGGTCAACGGGCCGGTCTTCGTCGAGGGGGCCGAGCCCGGCGACGCGCTGAAGATCACCATCGACACGTTCAAGCCGTCCGGCTTCGGCTGGACGGCCAACATTCCGGGCTTCGGCCTCCTCGCCGACGACTTCAAGGAGCCGGCGCTGACGATCTGGAAATACGATCCGGCCAGTCTTGAGCCGGCGCTTTTCGGCAGCCAGGGCAGGGTGCCGCTCAAGCCCTTCGCTGGAACGATCGGCAACGCCCCGGCAGAGGATGGCCACCACTCGATCGTGCCGCCGCGCCGGGTCGGCGGCAATTTGGACATCCGGGATCTTGCCGCTGGCACGGTATTGTACCTGCCGGTCGAGGTCGCGGGCGCATTGTTCTCGGTCGGCGACACCCACGCGGCACAGGGCGACGGCGAGGTCTGCGGCACCGCCATCGAAAGCCCGATGAACACGGTGCTGACCCTCGATCTGGTCAAGGATGCGCGGCTCAAGATGCCCCGCTTCACGACGCCCGGACCGGTCACCCGTCATCTCGACGCCAAGGGCTACGAGGTGACGACAGGGATCGGCTCCGACCTGATGGAGGGAGCGAAAGCCGCCGTCTCGCAGATGGTCGATCTGCTGGCCGGGCGTTACCAGATCGATCCGGTGGACGCGTATATGCTGGTCTCGACCTGCGGCGACCTGCGGATCTCGGAGATCGTCGACATGCCCAACTGGGTCGTCTCCTTCTACTTCCCGCGCTGCGTCTTCGAATGAGACTCGCGGGACGCCACGAACGGTCCGGGGCGTTCTTCGCCCCGGCTGGTACGAAGATGGGCGGGGAGGCGGCGGCGGCACCCGTGCTGATCGTCGACAGACTAACCGTCGTGGTGGGCGGCGAGGGCGGTCCACGGCCTGTCGTATCGGAGCTCGCCTTCACGCTCGGTCGCGGCGAAACGCTCTGCATCGCTGGCGAATCCGGCTCCGGCAAGTCGATGACGGCGCTGGCAATCATGGGGCTCCTGCCCAGGCCAGGGGCGCGCATCGAAGCCGGCACGATCCGGTTCGGCGACACCGACCTGGCCACGCTGGACGAAGCAGCGATGCGGCGCGTACGCGGCGACCGGATTGCGATGATCTTCCAGGAACCGATGACCTCCCTCAACCCGGTGCTGACCATCGGCCGGCAACTGGTCGAGGCGATCGAGGCGCATGAACGGGTCTCGCGCGTGCAGGAGCGGCGCCGGGCGATCGAAGCGCTGACGGCGGTACGCATCCCGGAGGCAGCCAGCCGCATGACCCAGCATCCGCACGAGTTGTCGGGCGGCATGCGGCAACGCGTGATGATCGCCATGGCGCTGGCACTGCGGCCCGACGTGCTCATCGCCGACGAGCCGACGACCGCGCTCGACGTTACCGTGCAGGGCGAGGTGCTCGAGCTGCTGCGCCAGCTCCAACGCGACCTTGGCACGGCGATCATCCTGATCACCCACGACATGGGAGTGGTCGCCGAAATGGCGGACCGCGTCATCGTCCTGCGCGAGGGCCGTATGGTGGAAGCGGGCGCGGCGGAGGCGATCTTCGCCGATCCACAGGCCGCCTACACGAAGGAATTGCTGGCAGCGGTTCCCCGGATCGGCGGTGGGGCCGGGCGTGTCGTGACGCGACCCACAAGCAACGCCGCAACGCCTTCGGTGGTCTCAGTGCGCGATCTCGCTGTCCATTTCGACCTTCACGGGGGCTTTCTCGGTCGGGTCGACCGCCGGGTTCACGCGGTGGAGGGCGTTTCCTTCGAGGTCGGCGCGGGCGAGACGCTGTCGCTGGTCGGCGAATCGGGCTGCGGCAAGTCGACCACCGCCAAGGCCCTGGCCGGATTGGTGCCCTACAGCGGCGACATCGTCGTCGGCGGGCGCAATATGGCAGGCCTCGCCCGCCAGGACGCCAAGGCGATGCGTCGCGATATCCAGATGATCTTCCAGGATCCCTTCGCTTCGCTCGATCCGCGCATGACCGTCGGCGACCTTGTGGCGGAGCCGATGGTGATCCACGGCATCGCGACGGGCGCGGAACGCCGTGAGCGAGTCGCCGGCTTGTTCGAACGCGTCGGCCTGTCGCCGGATCAGATGAGCCGCTATGCGCACGAGTTCTCGGGGGGGCAGCGCCAACGCATCTGCATTGCCCGAGCGCTAGCACTGCGGCCGAAGCTGATCGTCGCCGACGAAAGCGTCTCCGCACTCGACGTCTCTGTGCAGGCGCGTGTGCTCGAACTTCTGCGCGAATTGCAGGCCGACTTCGGCATCGCGTACCTGTTCATTTCCCATGACATGGCAGTGGTCGAGAACATCTCCGACCGCGTCGCGGTCATGTATCTCGGCCAGATCGTCGAGACAGGGACTCGTGATCAGATTTTCTCCAACCCCCGGCATCCCTATACCCGTCGGCTGATCGAAGCAGTCCCGGTGCCGGATCCGACGCGGCGGCGGCCGCATTTTCCTCGCCTCGACCAGGAGATCCCGAGCCCCGTGAGGAAGCTGGGCGATGCGCCGGCGCGATTGGTGCTGGTCGATCGCGGCGCCGGCCATCTGGTGGCGGCATGAGCCAGGCCGGCGCCATGTCCTTGGCAGACGCCGAGACCGTCCTGACGCTCGAAAACTTTGCGCTGCGCTTCCAACCGGGCAAGAACCTTGTCGACGGTGTCGGCTTTTCCGTCCGCCGCCGCGAGACGCTGGCGATTGTCGGCGAATCCGGCTGCGGCAAGAGCGTCACGGCGCTCGCCTTGATGGGGCTTTTACCGGTGCCGCCAGCTCAAATCGTCTCGGGAACTGCGCTGTTCGAGAACAAGGACCTGTTTGCGATGGGCTCAGCCGAACGGGCTAATCTGCGGGGCAATCGCATTTCGATGATCTTCCAGGAGCCGATGACCTCGCTGAACCCGGCCTTCACTGTCGGTGATCAGATCATCGAGGGCATCCGTCGGCATCGAAAAATCGGCAAGGCAGCGGCGCGGCAGGTCGCGCTGGAGATGCTGCGCAAGGTGCGCATTCCGGCGCCCGAAAGCCGGCTCAATGCCTATCCGCACCAACTCTCCGGCGGCATGCGCCAGCGCGTGATGATCGCGATGGCGCTCGCTAATGCGCCGCAGCTTCTCATCGCCGACGAGCCGACGACGGCGCTCGACGTGACCATCCAGGCGCAGATCCTGGCGCTGATCGACGAGTTGCGGCGCGAAACCGGCACGGCGGTGATCCTGATCACCCACGATCTCGGGGTCGTTGCCGAAAGCGCGGACCGGGTGGCGGTGATGTATGCCGGTCACGTCGTTGAGACCGGCCCGGTCGCCAAGGTCTTCGGCGATCCGCAGCATCCCTATACGATTGGCCTCATGGGGGCGATCCCGTCGTTGGGCACCCGCGTTGCACGTCTCGCAACGATTCCCGGCACCGTACCGTCGATCGAGCACATGCCGGACGGCTGCCGCTTCGCGCCCCGCTGTCCATTCGCGCAAGAGCGCTGCCGTGCCGCCCCGCCGCCGCTCAACGTCGTTGGTGGAAACGATGACCACAGAGCCGCCTGCTTCTTCGCGCCGATCGAAAACCATTTCGCGGAGGTCGCCTGATGGCCGGTGTCTCTCCCATCCTGGAAACCACCGACCTCGTGAAACATTTCGGCGGGGGACGGCAATGGTTGAAGCGCTCACCGCTGGTGCAAGCGGTGAACGGGATTTCGATCCGCGTCTTCGAGGGAGAGACCCTGGCCGTCGTCGGTGAATCCGGTTGCGGCAAGTCGACACTCGGCCGTCTGCTCATCCGTCTCCTGTCACCGACCTCCGGCGACGTGATCTATCGCGGGCGCAATCTCGGCAATCTGTCTTCGACCGAGATGCGCAACCTGCGTCGCGAACTGCAGATCGTCTTCCAGGATCCGTTTGCCTCCCTAAACCCGAGAATGAGCGTTGCCGACATCGTCGGCGAGCCGATCTGGCTGCACGAGACCCTGTCCACGGCCGAACGGCGCGACCGTGTGCTGGAGATATTCGAGATCGTGGGCCTTCGCCCCGACATGGCCGACCGCTATCCGCACGAATTCTCAGGCGGCCAGCGCCAGCGCATCGGCGTCGCACGGGCATTGGCGGCGAAGCCCACGCTGATCCTTGGCGACGAGCCGCTCTCGGCCCTTGACGTCTCGATCCAGGCGCAGATCGTCAATCTGCTGGAAGATCTGAAGGATCGGCTGAGGCTGACGCTGGTCATCGTCGCTCACGACCTCGCGGTCATCAAGCATATGAGCGATCGGGTCGCGGTGATGTATCTCGGCGAGATTGTCGAGCTCGCCACGACCGACGAACTCTACGCCGACCCGCTCCACCCCTACACGCGGGCACTGCTGGCGGCGATCCCGCAGGCGAGCGCGGCGGCCAGAGGAACGATCGAGCCGCTGGAAGGCGATGTTCCGAGTCCGACGGCGCCTCCCTCCGGTTGCCGGTTCCACACTCGCTGCCCGCATGCGCGCCCGGTCTGCTCGGTGGAATCGCCCGTCCTCGAAGCCGTCGGCGTCGGCGCCGGCGAGCGCCGGGTCGCTTGTCATTTCTGGAAGGAGATTCAGGACGCTGGCGGCAGCCCGCGGATCATCGCACGGCAAAGCGAGCCCCTGAAGCGACGACTTGCCCTCTTCACCGCGTGCCAGTCCAGCCGCGCTGAACTGACCACCCCTCTTACCGCAACCGAACAGGGAACCTGACCATGAAGACCTCGATGAAACTGGCGCTGTTCGCCACGGCGTTGTTGACGTCGACCTCCGCCTACGCCCAGGCGTTTCGCATAGGTCTGGCGGAAGATCCGGACGTGCTCGATCCCGACCGCGCCCGCACCTATGTCGGCCGCATCGTCTTCACTTCGCTCTGCGACAAGCTGGTCGACATCACGCCGAAGCTGGATTTCGTGCCGCAGCTGGCTACGGAATGGTCGTGGAACGACGACAAGACGGCGCTCACCTTCAAGCTGCGCGACGGCGTCACCTTCCACGACGGCACGACATTCGATGCCGAGGCGGTCAAGGCGAATATCGAGCGCTCGACGACACTCTCGGATTCAAACCGCAAGAGCGAACTGAACGCGGTCGAGAGCGTCACCGTCGACGACCCGCTGACGGTAACGATCAATCTCAAGCATCCCGACGCGCCGTTGCTCGCCACGCTTTCGGACCGCGCCGGCATGATGATGTCGCCGCAGGCCTTCGCCGAGGGCAAGGAATTCTCGCAAGCTCCGGTGTGCTCCGGACCTTACGAGTTCGTTCGCCGCGTCCAGAACGACCGGATCGAGCTGAAGAAGTACGAAAACTATTGGAACGCCGCCGAGTATCCGATCGAGGCCGTAACCTTCCAGCCGATCACCGACGCTACCGTGAAACTCGCCAATCTGCGCGCCGGCGACCTCGATATGCTGGAGCGCCTCGCTCCGTCGGACGTGCCGTCGGTCAAGGACGATACGAGCCTGCAATTCGTGCCGGTCACCGGCCTCGGCTACGGGTCGATCCGCTTCAACGTCAACAATGGCGATAGGGCGAAGCAACCGATCGGCGCCGACAAGCGGGTGCGCCAGGCGTTCCAATACGCCGTCGGCCGCGACATCATCGATCAGGTCGCGGGCAATGGCATCTTTCCCCCGGCCCAGCAGCCGTTCCCGCCGTCGAGCCCGTTTCTTAGCGACAAGTTCCCGGTCACCGAGCGCAATCTCGACAAGGCCAAGGAACTGCTGAAGGAGGCGGGCGTCGAGAATCCGTCCTTCGAACTCGTCTTCGGCACCGGCTCGGCCAACCAGCAGCTCGCCGAGCTGATCCAGGCGATGGCGGCGGAAGCGGGCTTCCAAATCAATCTGCGCGCCACCGAGTTCGCGGCCATGCAGCAGGAGATGGAGCAGGGCAATTTCGATGCGGCGATCATCAACTGGTCCGGCCGCGTCGATCCGGACGGCAATATCTACACATTCGTTGCCTGCGACGGAAATCTCAACGACTCGAAATACTGCAACGAAGAGGTCGACAAGAATCTCAACGCGGCACGACTCGAGACTGACGTCGCCACGCGAAAGCCGCTCTACGATGCCGCACAGGCGATCCTGCAGGAAGACCTGCCGCTGATGTACACCTACTATCAGCCCTGGCCCTTCGTGCTGGCCACGAACGTCAAGGGGTTCGAGCCCTATCCCGACGGCATGATCCGCCTGAAGGGCATGAGCGTCGAGAAGTAGGCCCAGGCACACAGCGACCGGCGGCGGGCGAGGGTCGCCCGCCGCCTCTTTCATGGAGCTTTTCATGGGCCAGTTGATCCTCAGGCGCATCCTCGTCGCCATCCCGACGATCATCATCGTGTCGATGCTGGTCTTTGCCCTGCAGAAGCTTCTGCCGGGCGACCCGGCGCTGATGATCGCCGGCGAGGAACGCGATCNATCCCGACGATCATCATCGTGTCGATGCTGGTCTTTGCCCTGCAGAAGCTTCTGCCGGGCGACCCGGCGCTGATGATCGCCGGCGAGGAACGCGATCCCAAGGTGGTGGAGTTCATTCGCGAGAAATATCGCCTCAACGACCCGCTGCCGGTGCAGTATGGCGCCTGGGTGACGCAGATAGCGCAGGGCGATTTTGGCAGGTCGCTCCGCACCGACGTGCCGGTGACGACGCTGATCGCCCAAAAGCTGCCGGTAACCATCCAACTCGCCGTCATGGCGATGATCGTCGCGATACTGGTCGGAGTTCCCGCCGGCATATTGGCGGCCGTCAAAAAGGGCACGATTACCGACTATCTCGCCAACTTCTTCGCCTTGTCGGGCTTGTCGATTCCGAACTTCTGGCTCGGAATCCTCCTGATCTTTCTGGTCTCGGTGCAACTCGGCTGGCTACCGGCGTCCGGCTATGTTTCGCCGGCGCGCGATCTCTGGCTGTCGATCAAGACCATGCTGATGCCGGCGTTTGTCCTGGGCACGGCACTTGCCGCGACCTTGATGCGCCACACGCGCTCGGCGATGATCGAGGTTCTGGGCGCCGACTACATCCGCACGGCGCGGGCCAAGGGTCTTTATGAGCGCACCGTGATCATGAAGCACGCGATGCGCAACGCCCTGGTGCCGATCGTCACCTTGATGACGTTGCTCTTCGGCGAACTCCTCGGCGGCGCTGTGCTGACCGAGCAGATCTTCTCAATCCCCGGCTTCGGCAAGCTGGTCGTCGACGCGGTGTTCACGCGCGACTATGCCGTCGTCCAGGGTATTGTCCTGTGCACCGCGATCGGCTTCATCGTCATGAATCTCCTCGCCGACGTCGTCTACATTCTGATCAACCCTCGGTTGAGGGGCGCCTGACATGTCCGATGCGCTTCCGATCAGGGCCGCAGACGTCAAGGTGCCGGAGGTAAATGTCCCGGACGCGGCGTTGCCGAAGGCCGGAAACAGGGCACTGAAGAAATTCCTTGCCAGCAAGGCGGCGATCTTCGGCGGCCTCGTCGTCCTTGTCTTCGTAGCCGTCGCGATCCTCGCGCCGCTGATCGCCACCGACGACCCGTTGAAGACGAGCTTCCTGACGATCCGCAAGGCGCCATCGCTGGCCAATTATTTCGGTACCGACGAACTGGGGCGCGACGTCTTCAGCCGCATGGCCTTCGGCGCTCGGGCGTCGTTGCTGGCAGGCGTCGTGTCCGTGGCGATCGCGGTGATCGTCGGGGTGCCCTTGGGCATCCTTGCCGGCTTCTTCGGCGGCTGGACCGACATGGCGATCTCGCGGGTCGCCGACGCGCTCCTGTCGATCCCCTTCCTGATCCTCGCCATCGCGCTCGCCGCCTTCCTGGGACCGAGCCTCACCAATGCGATGATCGCTATCGGCTTCTCGCAGACGCCGATCTTCATCAGGTTGGCGCGCGCGCAAACGCTGTCGGTCAAGTCTGAGGACTATGTCGAGGGTGCCGAGGCGATCGGCTTGCCGAATCGGTGGATCCTGATCCGTTACGTCTTCCCGAACATCCTGCCGCCGCTGATCGTCCAGGCGACGCTGACCATCGCGACCGCCATCATCGCCGAAGCCAGCCTGTCCTTCCTGGGGCTCGGCCAGCAGCCACCAGACCCGTCTTGGGGTTCGATGCTCAACACGGCGAAAAACTACATGGGCCAGGCGCCCTGGATGTCGATTTTCCCCGGCATCGCCATCTTCCTTCTTGTCCTGGGCTTCAATCTCCTCGGGGACGGTTTGCGGGACGCGCTCGATCCGCGTCAGAGCTGATCAGCCTTTATACCAACCTGCGGTGATAGGAACCCATTCGACGGGACGATCGCCGCAGGTTGGTATTAGAGCATCCGGCGAATAATTTGAATCGACGGGTTCCCATTTGATGTTCGGTTTGATTCTCTGTGAGCAGGAGGTGCTTCATGGGAAAGGC